>CAYTJS010000030.1:0-20260 GCA_964438115.1 uncultured Iamiaceae bacterium | reverse complement strand
GCGCCCGCCCGTCGGTGGCGGCCCTCGGACCTCGGTCACGGGCGCCGGTCCCGGCGGTGCCGGCCCCGGCGGCCGGCCCGGTGGTGGTCCCCCCGGACGGGGTGGCCCCCGCCAGCCCCAGCGGCGGCGACGCAGTCGTCGGCGCCGGGTCAGGGAGGAACTGCAGCCCATCGACCGGCCGACCTACACGCCCACCGACGCCGCGGTGCCGGAGGGTGAGGTCGTCATCGAGCGCACCAGCTCGCCGATGGACATCGCCCCCCGCCTGAACCGCACGGCGGCCGACGTCGTCCGGTTCCTGATGCAGCAGGGCGAGATGGTCACGGCGACCCAGTCGCTGAGCGACGACATGATCGAGCTGTTCGCCGCCGAGATCGGCGCCACCGTGCGCCTGGTCGACCCCGGCGAGGAGCAGGAGGTCGAGCTCCAGAAGCTGCTGGAGTACGACGACTTCGAAGACGAGGAGGAGGACCCGGACGCCGAGCCGCGGCCGCCCGTCGTCACCGTCATGGGTCACGTCGACCACGGCAAGACGCTGCTGCTCGACCGGATCCGGTCGTCCAACGTCGCCGAGGGCGAGGCCGGGGGCATCACCCAGGCCATCGGCGCCTACCAGGTCGACCACGCCGGCCGGAAGATCACCTTCATCGACACCCCGGGCCACGAGGCCTTCACCGCCATGCGGGCCCGCGGTGCCGAGGCCACCGACATCGTGGTCCTGGTGGTGGCCGCCGACGACGGGGTCATGCCCCAGACCGTCGAGGCCCTCAACCACGCCAAGGCGGCCGACGTGCCCATCGTCGTGGCCATCAACAAGGTGGACCGCGAGAACGCCGACCCCCAGAAGGTCATGGGCCAGCTCAGTGAGTACGAGCTGGTGCCCGAGGCCTACGGCGGTGACACCGTGGCCGTCGAGGTCTCGGCCATGACCGGCCAGGGCATCGACGACCTGCTCGAGCAGCTGCTGCTCGTGGCCGACCTCGAGGAGCTGCTGGCCAACCCCAACGGGCGGGCCTCCGGCGTCGTCCTCGAGTCCCACCTCGACACCGGCCGGGGCCCCGTGGCCACCGTGCTGGTGCAGCGGGGCACCCTGAATGTGGGCGAGCCGGTCGTGGCCGGCGCCGCCGCCGGTCGGGTGCGGGCGCTCATCGACGACCACGGCAAGCAGATCAAGACGGCGGGCCCCTCGACACCGGTCGAGCTCCTGGGGCTCTCCGACGTCGCCGTGGCCGGCACCACCTTCGTGGTCGCACCCGACGAGAAGGTGGCCCGCACCGTCTCGGACAAGCGCGAGCACTTCGCCCGCCAGGCCAGCCTCGGCCGCGACGCCGGCGTGACCACGGGCGCCAAGCTCGAGGACATCTTCAGCCAGATCCAGGCGGGCGAGAGCGCCACCCTCAACCTCATCGTGAAGGCCGACACGGCCGGCTCGATGGAGGCGGTCACCGAGTCCCTGCGCAAGCTGGAGCGCGACGAGGTCAAGCTGGCCTTCGTGCACCGGGGCGTCGGCGGCATCACCGAGAACGACATCACCCTGGCCGCCGCGGCCAACGCCACCATCATCGGCTTCAACGTGCGACCGGAGCGCAAGGCCCGCCAGCACGCCGAGCAGGAGGGTGTGGAGATCCGCACCTACGAGGTGATCTACAGCCTCCTCGAGGACATCGAAGCGGCCATGGTGGGCATGCTCGAGCCCGAGTACGAGGAGGTCGTCACCGGCGAGGCCGAGGTCCGCGAGATCTTCCGGGTCCCCAAGATCGGCGCCATCGCCGGCTGCTACGTGCTCAACGGCACGATCACCCGGAACTCGAAGGTCCGCTTCCTCCGCGACGGCACGATCATCTGGAAGGGCACGATCCAGTCGCTGCGGCGCTTCAAGGACGACGTCCGCGAGGTCCAGGCCGGCTACGAGTGCGGCGTCGGCCTCTCGGACTTCCAGAACCTCCAGCATGGCGACATCATCGAGACGTTCGAGGAACGCGAGATCCCGCGGACCTGACGGGCCGTGTACGTCCTCGCCCTCGACATCGACCTGCACCTGCCCGAGTGCCGTTCGCTCAAGGCCAAGCGGGCCACGCTCAAGCCGGTGGTGGAGGGCGCCCGACGCCGCTTCGGTGTCGCCGTGGCCGAGGTCGGGGGCAACGACCGCTGGCAGCGGGCCCGCGTGGGGGTGGCCGCCGTGGGGGGCACCGAGAGCCACGTCCGCGACGTCATCGACGAGGTCGAGCGCTGGGTCTGGTCCCAACCCGGCATCGAGGTCCTCGCCATGCAACGCACCTGGCTGGACACGTGAGGCCGGACGTGAGCGGGGACCCTCGGCCGGCCTGCGTGGCCCGGCCGGCCTGCGTGGCCCGAACGCCCCGACCGGCCTGCGTGGCCCGAACGCCCCGACCGGAGCGGGTGGGATGAGCAAGCATCGGCGGTCGAACCGGGGGCCGCACGACTACCCGCGGACGGCGCGGCTCAACGAGCTGGTGCGCGAGATCGTGGCCGAGGAGCTGGAGCGCATCGACGACGAGCGCCTCGAGCTGGTCACCGTGGTGGCCGTCGAGTGCGAGGCCGACCTCCGCAACGCCACCGTCTACGTGAGCAGCCTGGGCGGACCCGAGGACGACCCGGCCCTGCTCGAGGCGCTGGGCGAGCACCGCCGCCACCTGCAGGCGGCGATCAACCGCCAGGCCCGCTTCAAGCGGACGCCCGAGCTGATCTTCGCCGCCGACGAGGTGACCCGGAACGCCAACCGCATCGAGGACATCCTGCGGGGCCTCGACCTGGGCGACGACGAGGATGACGAGCCCGACACCTGAGGGCGTCGCCGTCGTCGACAAGGCGGCGGGGATGACCTCGCACGACGTGGTGGCCCGGGCCCGCAAGGTGCTGGGGACCCGCAAGATTGGCCATTCCGGGACCCTCGATCCCGACGCCACCGGCATCCTCCTGCTCGGCGTGGGACCGGCCACCCGGCTCCTGCGCTTCCTCACCGACCTGCCCAAGACCTACACGGCCGAGTTCGTGCTGGGGGTCGAGACCTCGACCCTCGACGACTCGGGCGAGGTGACCGCCACCCACGACCTGGCCGTCACCCTCGATGAGGTGCGGGCGGCCGCCGCCGGCTTCGTCGGCGAGATCGACCAGGTGCCCCCGATGGTGTCGGCCATCCGGGTCGACGGCCGCCGCCTCCACGAGCTGGCCCGGGAGGGCGTCGAGGTCGAGCGGGCGCCCCGGCGGGTGACCGTCCACCGCTACGAGGTCGAGCCCACCGACGACCCGCTGGTCTACGCCGTCGAGGTCGAGTGCTCGTCGGGCACCTACGTGCGCACCCTCGCCGCCGACCTGGGCACCGCTCTCGGCGGTGGTGCCCACCTCCGCCGGCTGCGGCGCACCCGCATCGGCTCCTTCGGCGAGGCCGACGCCCACCCCGTCGACGAGGCGGTCCTGCTCCCGCCCGCCGAGGGCCTCCGGGACTACCCGCAGGCCACGGTCACCGACGAGGTGGCCGCCCTGGTCGGCAACGGCCGGGTGCTCTCACCCGACGACCTCGGCGTCGCCGGCTCCGGCCCCTGGGCGGTCACCGACGCCGCCGGCCGCCTCGTCGCCGTCTACGAACGCCGCAGCGAGCACCGCGTCAAGCCCGCCGTCGTCCTCCCCGCACCCTGACCACCCCGAAATTGTGGGAGTTGGTCAGCCTGAGGGTGACCAACTCACGCAATTTCGGAGGATCGTCAGTCGGCTCGGAGTGATCGCAACCGGGCGACCCGGGGGTACATGGTCGGCCCTCGGAGCTCGACGACCTTGCGTTCGACGTAGTCCAGGTCGAGGCCGGCCCAGGCGACGACGACGGCCTGCAGGTCGACCCAGTCCTTGGCCCGGTTGAAGGACAGCTTGAACACCACGAGGTCCTCGGCCGAGAGGAAGGGCAACCGACGCCGGTCGGCCCCGAAGGGGTGCTCGACGATCCGCCGGGCGATCTCGGCGTAGCCCTCCGACAGCGAGGGGAAGAGGTCGACGGCGAAGCGCTCGTCGCCCACCAGCCGGATTCCCGCGATCGGCAGGACCTCACCGGGCGGTCGCTCCCGTCGGTAGCCCAGCGGGGTGAGCGCGGCGATCACCCTGTCGACGGCCTCGGCTGGGACGAACACGTTCACGTCGACGTCGACGGTCGCCCGGGCGTCGACCAGGAAGGCGAGGGCGAGCGCGCCCCCGAACGCGTGGGGGAACCCGGCGGCGTCGAGCCGATCGTGGAGCTGCACGACCTGTTCGGCGAACGTCACCGGAACCCGGCCCGCTCGTCGGCCAACTCCAGGGCGGCGTCGAGGAGCCGGAGCCGCTCCTCCATCGACGTGCTCGCGTCGGTGAGCGGGGCCTCGTCGGCCGGGTCGTCGGGCGCCGCCACGGGGAGGTCCTCGTCGGGGAACCACCCCGCCCGGGGTAGCGGGGCCCGGAGGATCCGACCCCCGGCGACGGCCGCCAACTGGAATCCGCAGGCCACCAGGAGGCGGTTCAGGGTGTCGGCGCTGGGGAGGCGACGATCCCGCTCGATGGCGGAGATGTTGGGCTGTGAGACCCCGGAGACCTCGGCCAACTCCGCCTGACTGAGGGCCCGGTGTTCGCGGGCCGAGCGCACGAGGTCGCCGTACATGTCGGCAGTCTACATATCGATATCGATATGTCGAGTCGGCGTCGGCGGCGGCGCTACTTGGTGGTGATGGCCACCGGGCGGGTGACGTCGGCGAAGAAGTCGTTGCCCTTGTCGTCGACGACGATGAAGGCGGGGAAGTCCTCGACCTCGATCTTCCAGACCGCCTCCATGCCCAGCTCGGGGTACTCGAGCACCTCGACGTGGCGGATGCAGTCCTGGGCCAGGCGGGCGGCGGGGCCGCCGATCGAGCCCAGGTAGAAGCCGCCGTGGCGGCGGCAGGCATCGGTCACCTGCTGGGAGCGGTTGCCCTTGGCCAGCATGACGAAGCTGCCGCCGGCGGCCTGGAAGCGCTCGACGTAGGAGTCCATGCGCCCGGCGGTGGTCGGGCCGAAGGAGCCCGAGGCGTAGCCCTCGGGGGTCTTGGCCGGCCCGGCGTAGTACACGCAGTGGTCCTGTAGGTAGTCGGGCATGGGCTCGCCGGCGTCGAGGCGCTCGGCGATCTTGGCGTGGGCGATGTCGCGGGCCACGACCATGGGTCCGGTCAGCGACAGGCGGGTGCGCACCGGGTGCTTCGACAGCTCGGCCCGGATCTCGCTCATGGGCCGGGTCAGGTCGACGTGGACGACGTCGCCGCCGTCCTCGAGGTCGTCGTGGGTGGTGTCGGGCAGGAACCGGGCGGGGTTGCGCTCCAACTCCTCGAGGAAGATCCCGTCCGCGGTGATCTTGCCCAGGGCCTGGCGGTCGGCCGAGCAGCTCACGGCGATGGCCACCGGGCAGGAGGCGCCGTGGCGGGGGAGGCGCACGACCCGCACGTCGTGGCAGAAGTACTTGCCGCCGAACTGGGCCCCGATGCCGGTGGTCCGGGTCATCTCGAGGATCTCGGCCTCCAGCTCGGGGTCCCGGAACCCCCGGCCCAGCTCGTTGCCGGTGGTGGGCAGCGAGTCGAGGTAGCGGGCCGAGGCGTACTTGGCCGTCTTCAGGGCGAACTCGGCGCTGGTGCCGCCGATGACCACGGCCAGGTGGTACGGCGGGCAGGCGGCGGTGCCCAGCATCCGGGTCTTCTCGTCGAGGAAGGCCATCAGGGCCTTCGGGTTGAGGACGGCCTTGGTCTCCTGGAACAGGTAGCTCTTGTTGGCCGAGCCGCCGCCCTTGGCCATGAACAGGAACTTGTAGGCGTCGCCGTCGGTGGCGTAGAGCTCGATCTGGGCGGGGAGGTTGGTCCCGGTGTTGCGCTCGTCCCACATGGTGAGCGGCGCCATCTGCGAGTAGCGCAGGTTGGCGGTGTCGTAGGTCTGCTGGATGCCCCGGGCCAGGGCGGCCTCGTCGTCGCCGGCGGTGAGGACGTTCTGGCCCCGCTTGCCCATCACGATCGCGGTGCCGGTGTCCTGGCACATGGGCAGCACGCCGCCGGCGCTGATGTTGGCGTTCTTCAGCAGGTCGAGGGCGACGAAACGGTCGTTGCCCGACGCCTCGGGGTCCTCGAGGATGTTCGCCAGCTGCTGGAGGTGCCCCGGCCGCAGCAGGTGGGCGATGTCGTACATGGCCTCGGCGGCCAGCCGGGTCAGCGCCTCGGGCTCGACCTGGAGGAACGTGCGTCCGGCCGCCTCGATGGTGGACACCCCCTCGGTCGACACCAGGCGGTACTCGGTGTCGTCGGGGCCGAGGGGCAGCAGGTCCTGGTACTCGAAGTCGCTCACGTCCCGGCACGGTAACGGCGTCGGACCCGGCCGCCCGAAGCGGGGGCCGGTACCCTCCACCTCGTGGAGGTGGTGCGGTATCCGGGGCCCTGTCCCGCCCCGTCGGGGGGCTCGGTCGTCACCATCGGTGCCTACGACGGCGTGCACCTCGGCCACCGGGCGATCATCGACCGGGTGCGCAAGGACGCCGCCGACCTCGGCGTGGCCTCGGCGCTGGTCACCTTCGACCGTCACCCCGCCCGGGTGCTGCGCCCCGAGACCGCCCCGCTGCTGCTCACCGACCTCGACCAGAAGCTCGAGCTGCTCGAGGCCACCGGGCTCGACCTGGTGGTCGTGGTCGCCTTCGACGAGGAGCGTTCCCGTGAGTCGGCCGAGGACTTCGTGCGCGAGCTGCTCGTCGGCTGCCTGGGGGCCAGGGCCGTGGTGGTGGGGGAGGACTTCCACTTCGGCCACCGGCGCCGGGGCGACGTCGCCCTGCTGCGGGCCATGGGTGCCGAGCTGGGCTTCGAGGTCGACGGTCTCGCCCTCCTCGGTCCCGACGGCCTGCCCGCCGATCCCGCCGACCAGGTGTCGTCCACCGCCATCCGCGCCGCCCTGCTGGCCGGCGACGTCGAGCGGGCGGCGAGCCTGCTCGGCCGCCATCACGAGGTGCGGGGCACCGTGGCCCACGGCGACGCCCGGGCCACTGAGCTGGGCTTTCCGACCGCCAACGTGTCGGTGCCCGACGACCGGCTCCTCCCCGCCGACGGCATCTACGCCGGCTGGTACACCCGCCCCGACGGCACCCGCCACCCGACGGCCATCTCGCTGGGGCGGCGCCCGACCTTCTACGAGACGGCGGAGTTCAGCCTGCTCGAGGCCCACCTGCTCGACTTCTCCGGCGATCTCTACGACGAGGAGGCCCGCGTCGCCTTCGTCGCCCGGTTGCGGGCCGAGGAGCGCTTCGACAGCGTCGACGCCCTCGTGGCCCAGATGGGCCGCGACTGCGACCGGGCCCGTCGGCTCCTCGGTGCCTAGGACCACGGTGGCCGACGAGACCGCCACCGCCGAGCGGGGCCGCCCGCCGGCCTGGCTCGGCGACCAGCACCTCACCGAGCCCATCGTCGGCCCCGAGGGGCCCGAGGCCGCCGTCGTCATCGCCGAGGGCCGCCGCCTCACCCCGCGCCTGGCCCGTTCCACCATCACCCTCGACGACGGCCACCAGGTCGGCGTGGCCGTCACCGGCCAGGGCATCCCGCTGGTGGTGGTCCACGGCTTCTCGGCCGAGGGGATCCTCTACGCCCAGACCCTCTCCCGCCTGGTGGCCATGGGCTACCGGGTGATCGCCGTCGACACCGCTGGCCACGGCGGCACCTGGGGCCTGCCCGGCGGGGGTGGCGACCTGGCCGACTACGCCCACCTCCTGCGGCGGGTGCTCGACCGCCTGGGCATCCGCCGGGCCGTCCTCGCCGGCCACTCGATGGGCGGCCGCCTCGTCGTCGAGCTGGCCGCCACCGAGCCCCAGCGGGCCATCGCCCTGCTCCTGCTCGACGCCATCGTGGGCGACGACTGGGACCGCATCCAGCGCTGGTCCCGGCGGGTGCCGCCGGTGCTCGGAATGATCGGGGCCTCACTCATGGTCGACTCGGCCTCGACGGTGCCCCTCTTCCGGGACCCGGGCCAGGCGTTCAAGCTGATCCGCCTGGGCTGGCCGACCGTCACCGGCCACGTGACCCGGCCGTGGCGCCTGCTGGGCCCGGCCTGGTCGATCCTGCGCTCGGCGCCCAGCCACGACCTGCTCGAGGAGGTGGCCGGCCACGGGGTGTCGGTGTTCGTCCTCCACGGCGACCGTGACCTGGCGGTGCCCCTGGCCACGGCCCGGTCGACGGCGGCGCTCACCAACGGCCAGCTGGTGGTCATCCACGGCGCCTCGCACTCGTGGCTGCTGAAGGACCCCGAGACGCTGCCCGCCATCGTCTACGAGCTGCTGGGGGAGCGGCTGGGCACGGCCCAGCGCCGGGCCCTGCTCCACGCCGGGCTGGTGCCGGGCGAGGCCACCCCCGCCGACGTCGAGGCCGCCTTCTACGAGCCCGACGCCCTGGTGCGCCACCTGGCCCCGCCGGAGGCCACCACCGGCACCGGCCGTCCCGCCCCGCCCGCCCGTCGTCCCCGCTACCGCTGGACCGTCACCCGGTAGGCGCCATCCCGGGGGCGGGCTGGTAGCCTGCTGCCCCGAGGGCGCCACACTTCGCGCCCCGGACGAGAGACGAAGAGAAACCACGCGCATGTCCCGACCCCCCACCAATCTCCCCGAGAAGTCGGCCACCATCGCCGACCATCGCAAGCACGACACCGACACCGGCTCGCCCGAGGTCCAGGTGGCGCTGCTGACCGATCGCATCAACCACCTCACCGAGCACCTGCGGACGCACAAGAAGGACCACCACAGCCGCCGCGGGCTGCTCATGCTCGTCGGCCGCCGCCGGCGACTGCTCGACTACCTCGCCAAGAACGACGTCGAGCGCTACCGCGCCATCATCGCCAAGCTCGGCCTGCGGCGCTGACCAGATCTCCCTCCGGCGGCTCGCCCCCGGCGGGCCGCCACCACTGCGACAACACAGCAGCTCAGCTGCCAGTTGCCGACTCCCCGGCCCGCCGCCAGCGCCGACCGGGCCGGGTGGCCGACAACTGGGAACTGGGTTGCTGTCCCACCAACAGGGGCCGGGAGGCCGGCCCCGGAAGAGAGCAACACCATGGCGGAGACCCACTCCGTGTCCCGACCCGTTCCCGGGTCCGACAAGTCCCTGTCCTTCGAGACCGGCAAGCTCGCCGGCCTCGCCGATGGCGCCGTCACCGTCCGCATGGGCGACACGATGGTGCTCGTCACGGCCACCGCGTCCCGCTCGGTGCGGGAGGGGGCGGACTTCTTCCCCCTCACCGTCGACATCGAGGAGCGGTTCTACGCCGCCGGCAAGATCCCCGGCTCGTTCTTCCGTCGGGAGGGCAAGTCGAGCGACCAGGCCATCCTCACCTGCCGGCTGATCGACCGTCCACTGCGCCCCTCCTTCCCCGAGGGCTTCCGCAACGAGGTCCACATCGTGGGCACCATCCTCGGCGCCGACCAGGAGAACCCCCACGACATCCTGGCCATCAACGCCGCCTCGGCGGCGCTGTGCATCTCGCCCATCCCCTTCGACGGGCCGATCGGCGCCGTGCGCCTGGCCTTCACCCCCGAGGGCACCTGGACCCCGTTCCCGACCTGGGACGAGGGCAAGGCGTCGACCTTCGAGATGGTCGTGGCCGGTCGCCTGCTCGACGACGGCGACGTCGCCATCATGATGGTCGAGGCCGGCGGCGGTGAGCACGCCTGGCAGTACTACGAGGCGGGCGCCCCCAAGGTCACCGAGGAGATCGTGGCCGCCGGCCTTGAGGTCTCCAAGACCTACATCCGCGACGCCATCGAGCTCCAGCAGGAGCTGATCGACGCCGTCGGCGGCAAGCCCGAGGTCTTCGACTTCACCGTGGCCGTCGACTACAGCGACGAGATCTTCGCCGCCGTCGAGGCCGCCGGGGCCGAGCGCATCGCCGCCACCCAGCAGATCGCCGACAAGGCCGAGCGGGGTGCCGCCGAGGGCGAGGTCCGCGACGCCATCGTCGAGGAGCTCATCGACCGCTTCGCCGAGGTCGACGGCGCCGAGAAGCAGATCAAGGCCGCCGTCCGGTCGCTGACCAAGAAGATCGTGCGCAAGCGCATCGTCGAGGACGGCATCCGCATCGACGGCCGCGGCACCCGCGACGTCCGGCCGCTGGCCGCCGAGGTCCACCTGGTGCCGACCGCCCACGGCTCGGGCCTGTTCCAGCGGGGCGAGACCCAGGTGCTGAACGTGGCCACGCTGGGCATGCCCCGCATGGAGCAGATGCTCGACAGCATCGGGGGCGACACCTCGAAGCGCTACATGCACCACTACAACTTCCCGCCCTTCTCCACCGGCGAGACCGGTTTCATGCGGGGCCCGAAGCGCCGCGAGATCGGTCACGGCCTGCTGGCCGAGCGGGCCCTGCTGCCCGTCATCCCGCCGATGGAGGAGTTCAGCTACACGCTGCGCCTCGTCTCCGACGTGCTCAGCTCCAACGGCTCCACCTCGATGGGCTCGGTGTGCGCCTCGACCCTGTCGCTGATGGACGCCGGCGTGCCGATCAAGGCGCCGGTGGCCGGCATCGCCATGGGCCTGGTCCACGCCGAGGGCAAGTACACGGCCCTGACCGACATCCTCGGGGCCGAGGACGCCTTCGGCGACATGGACTTCAAGGTGGCCGGAACGAGCGAGTTCGTGACCGCCCTGCAGCTCGACACCAAGATCGACGGCATCCCCGCCGACGTCCTGGCCGCCGCCCTGCAGCAGGCCTACGAGGCCCGCAGCCAGATCCTCGACGTCATGCTCTCGGCCATCGCCGAGCCCCGTGACGACGTGGCCGACACCGCCCCGAAGATCATCAGCTTCGAGATCCCCATCGACAAGATCGGTGAGGTCATCGGGCCCAAGGGCAAGGTCATCAACGCCATCCAGCAGGAGACCGGCGCGGACGTCAACGTCGACGACGACGGCACCGTGGGCACGGTCAGCATCGGCTCGACCGACAAGGCCGCGGTGGACGAGGCCCGGCGCCAGATCGAGCTGATCCTCGACCCGCCGGAGGCCGAGGTGGGCAAGACCTACGACGGCAAGGTGGTCAACATCACCAAGTTCGGCGCCTTCGTCAACATCCTCCCCGGCCGCGACGGCCTGGTCCACATCTCCAAGCTGGGCGGCAGCCGCCGCATCGACCGGGTGGAGGACGTGGTCAGCCTGGGCGACGCCATCCAGGTGCGGGTCGACGACATCGACCCCGACGGCAAGGTCAGCCTGACCCCGCTCGGTGAGCACGGTGGTGGCGACGACGACGGCGAGGCCCCCGCCCCGCGTGAGCGGGACCGCGACCGGGGCGACCGGGACCGCGGCCGTGACCGTGAGGGTGGCGACGACGCCCCCGGTGCCGACAACGGCGACGACCGGCCCGTGACGGTGTCCTTCGAGGACTCCTTCGAGGCCGAGCTCGAGGCCGAGTTCGGCGACCTGGGCCCGGCCGCCCCCTCCGGTGGCGGTGGTGGCCGCGATCGTGGTGGCCGAGGTGGTGGCCGCGACCGTGGTGGTCGTGGCCGCGGCCGGCGCTGATCACCTCGTCGACCCTCGCTGACGGCCTCCGGGTCGTCACCGAGGCCCTGCCCCACGCGCCGTCGGTCGCCGTCGGCGTGTGGGCGCAGGTCGGCGCCCGCGACGAACCCGAGGCCCTGGCCGGGGCGTCACACTTCCTCGAGCACCTGCTGTTCAAGGGCACCGACGACCACACCGCCCTGGAGATCGCCGAGGCGATCGACCGGGTGGGCGGTGACATGAACGCCTTCACCGGCCGGGAGTCCACGGCGTTCTACGCCCGGGTCCCGGCCGAGGCGCGTCCGATGGCGGTCGACCTGATCGTCGACGTGGTCACCCACCCGGCGTTCCACGAGGATGACGTCGAGGTCGAGCGCGACGTCATCCTCGACGAGTTGGCGGCCAGCCTCGACACCCCCGACGACCGCATCCACGTGGCCCTGGCCGAGGCCGTGTTCCCGGCGCACCCGCTGGGGCGGGAGGTCATCGGTTCGGTCGAGACGGTCACCGCCCTGGACCGCGACACCATTGCCGGCTTCCACCACCGCCACTACCGGGCCGAGGGCCTGGTCGTGGTGGTCGTGGGTCCCGTCGACCACGACGAGGTCGTGGACCGCCTGGGCGGGCGCATCCCGGCCGGGCGCTCCGACGGCCTGGTGCCCCGGGTCGTCCCCGAGGCGACGCCGGTGCCCGTGTCGCTGGTCGAGCGCCCCGGCGAGCAGACCCACGTGGCCTTCGGTTGGCGCTCGCTGCCCAGCGGCCACCCCGACCGCTACGCCCTGGCCGTGGCCAACCAGGTCCTCGGTGGCGGCCTGTCGAGCCGCCTGTTCCAGGAGATCCGCGAGAAGCGGGGCCTGGCCTACTCGGTCTGGTCCTCGCCGTCGCCCGCCTCCGACGCCGGTCAGTTCACCGCCTACGCCGGCACGGCCCCCGAGTCGGCCCCCACGGTCATCGGCCTGCTCGACACCGAGGTGCGGCGCCTGGTCGACGGCGGGGTGACCGCCGACGAGCTCGAGATCGCCGTCGGCTACCTCGCCGGCTCGCTGGTCCTCGGCCTCGAGGACACCGCCAGCCGCATGGGTCGGATCGGCAGCCAGATGAGCTCGCTGGGCCGCACCGTGCCCGTCGAGGACGACGTGGCCGCCCTCCGGTCCGTGACCCGGGACGACGTGGCCCGGGTGGCCGCCGAGATCCTGGGCGGGCCCCGCTCGGTGGCCGTCGTGGGGCCCCTCGACGCCGGCCTGGACCGGGCCCTGGCCGGGCTGGGGGTCACGGCCGCCCGCTAGGGTCGGCCCCCATGGGCCTGCGAGTGGCGGTGTTCGGGGCCGGCGGTCGGATGGGGGCCACGGTCTGTTCGGCGGTGGCGGGGGATCCCGACCTGGAGCTGGTGGCGGCGGTCGACCCGCACCACGCCGGCTTCGACCTGCGGGAGGTGACCCGCCTGAGCGGCCTGCCCGACGGCATCCAGGTGCGCCCCAGCGCCGAGAGCCTGTCCGACGTGGCCGTCGACGTGGCCGTGGACTTCACCGTCCTCGACGCCGCCAACCAGAACCTCGACTGGCTCGCCGCCAACGGCGTGCACGCCGTGGTGGGCACGACCGGGTTCAGCGAGTCGGACTACGAGCGCCTGGCCCAGGAGTTCGTGCGCAGCAACTGCATCGTGGCCCCCAACTTCGCCATCGGGGCCGTGCTGATGATGCGCTTCGCCGAGCTGGCGGCGCCCTACTTCGACACCGCCGAGATCATCGAACTGCACCACGACGCCAAGGTCGACGCCCCCTCGGGCACGGCCATGCTCACCGCCGAGCGGCTGAACGCCGCCAGCCAGGAGTGGGCCGACGACCCCACCGACACCGTGGTGGTCGAGGGCGCCCGGGGCGGCCGGGCCGGCGCGATCCCCATCCACTCGGTCCGCCTACGGGGCCTGGTGGCCCACCAGGAGGTCCTGCTGGGCACCACGGGTCAGTCCCTCAGCATCCGCCACGACTCCTACGACCGGACGTCGTTCATGCCCGGCGTGCTCCTGGCCGTGAAGCGGATCGCCGACCTCCCCGGCCTCACCATCGGCCTCGACACCCTCCTCGGCCTCTAGCCCCGAACCCGCACCGTTCTGGCCCTGGATTTCGGGGCCAGGGCACCGAAATCACCGGCCAGAACGGGTGGTGGACGGGGTCAGCGGCGGTTGAGTTGGGTGGCGCCGACCTGGTCGCGGGCGAGGACGACCATGCGGTCGACGTTGACCCGGGGTGGGCGGGTGGCGACGAAGGCGACGCAGTCGGCCACGTCGTCGGCGGTGAGGGCGTCGACGCCCTCGTAGACCTTGGCCGCCCGGTCGGCGTCGCCGTCGAAGCGGACCAGGCTGAACTCGGTCTCGACGATGCCGGGGGCGATCTCGGTGACCCGGACGGGCTCGCGGAAGAGCTCCTTGCGCAACACCTCGGCGAAGGCCCGCTGGCCGAACTTGGCGACGTTGTAGCCGCCGCCGCCGACGTAGGCCTCGGAGCCGGCGATCGAGCCCATGACCACCACCAGGCCGTCACCCGACGCCCGCAGCGCCGGCAGCAGGGCCCGGGTCATCCGCAGCGTGCCGAGCACGTTGGTGTCGTACATGGCCTGCCACTTGTCGAGGTCGGCGTCCTCGATGCGGTCGAGGCCCAGGGCGCCGCCGGCGTTGTTGACCAGCACCGAGCAGGTGGGCACCTCGGCGGCGAAGGCGGCCACCGAGTCGTCGTCGGTCACGTCGAGGGCCAGCGCCCGGGCGCCGATGGGCCCGGCCACCTCGTCCAGCCGGTCGAGGCGACGGGCGCCGACGACCACCTCGAAGCCCTCGGCGGCCAGGGCCCGGGCGGTGGCCGCCCCGATCCCCGACGACGCCCCCGTCACCACCGCGGTGCCCCGGCCCTCGGTCATGGTCGCTCCTCGGCGTCGGCGTCGGTGTCGGTGTCGGTTCCCGTCGTCGTCTCGGTGTCCGCGTCGCCCTCGGTCTCGGTGCCCGGGCGGGACCGGGGCTCGATGGGGTGCTCGGGGGGTGCCTCCGCGGTGCCCAACTCGTCCTCGATGCTGGTGAGGGCCTCGAGGTCGCCCTTGCCGGAGCGGCGGTCGGAGATGACGGTGATGGCCACGACGGTCACGGCCAGGATCGTCAGCGGGATCCGGTGGTCCCGGATGAACTCGAGCAGCCAGTCGATGGGGGCCTCGAAGGTCTCGCCCAGGATGCGGATGAGGATCAGGCGGCCGACCGTGCCCACCACGTTGAGGGTGACGAAGACGACCGGGGCCATCCCGGTGGCCCCGGCGAAGAGACAGATCGGGTTGTTGGGGGCGATGACGATGAGGGGCCAGGCCGCCTTGGCGAACATCCACTCCCAGGTGCGCAGCAGGCCGCCGAAGCTCGACGACCGCTTCTCGACCCAGCGGATGCCGGCGTCGCCGTACCAGTAGCCGAGCACGTAGAAGAGGGGATCGGCCAGCAGCAGCCGGACGAAGCCGATGCCGTAGTAGGGGAGGGCCTCGAGCTGGTTGGTGACGAGGATCAGGTTGCGGTTGCGGGCGTTGAGGGCGATCAGCAGCGCCGGGTTCTCGGTGACGAGGGTGGGGGCGAGGGCGTCGCCGACCTGGGCGGCGACCACCAGCACGATGAGGGGCCCCAGCACCAGCCACAGCTGGGTGCGGCTGGGTCGGGTCCTGGGCATCGGGTGATTGTGGCAGGCCCGTCCGCCCTCAAGACGGTCCCCGGATGGTTCGATGTTGGGGCATGCGCCGCCGCCTCCTCGTCCCCGTGCTCGTGGTCGGGCTCGCCGCCGGCGTGCTGACCGCGATCACCGGCCCCGCCGAGGGCCGTCCCATCGCCGGCTGCCGGGACTTCCCGGTGGACAACTACTGGCACGCCGACGTGTCCGGCCTGCCGGTGCACCCCCGCTCCGGCGCCTGGGTCCGGGCCATCGGCCTGAACGCCGGGCTCAAGGCCGACTTCGGCTCCGGGCGGTGGGAGGGCCGGCCCATCGGCATCCCGGTCAACATCGTCACCGCCGACACGCCCCGGCGGCGGGTGACCTTCGACTATGCGTCGGAGAGCGACCGGGTCCGCTACCCGATCCCGGCCCGGCCCCGCATCGAGGGCGGCAGCGACCGCCACCTGCTCGCCGTCGACCGCGACGCCTGCCGCCTCTACGAGCTCTACGCCGTGCGCCGCACCCGTACCGGGGCGTGGCGGGCCGGCTCGGGGGCGACCTGGAGCCTGCGGTCCAACGCCCTGCGACCCGCGGGCTGGACATCGGCCGACGCCGCCGGGCTGCCCATCACCCCCGGCCTGGTGCGGTGGCAGGAGATCGCTGCCGGCGAGATCGACCACGCCATCCGCTTCACCGCCCCGGTCACCCAGCGCCGTTACCTGTGGCCCGCCCGCCACTTCGCCAGCAACGTCACCGACCCCGACGTCCCGCCCATGGGGGCCTGGTTCCGCCTCGACCCCGACATCGACGTCAGCGGGTTCCCGAGGACGCTGCGCATCATCCTCGAGGCCCTGCAGACCCACGGGATGATCCTGGCCGACAACGGCTCGCCCTGGTACCTGTCGGGGGCGCCCAGCGACCACTGGGACAACGACCTGCTCAACACCCTCGACGAGCACTTCACCGGCCGGGACTTCGAGGCCGTCGACACCTCGTCGCTGATGGTCCACGTCGACAGCGGCACCACCGCCACCGGGTGACCCACGGTCGCGGGCCGTGACCTCCGAACCCCCCGAAATTGCGTCGATCGGTTGCGGTGGGCGCAACGGATCGACGCCAGAACGGTGGGGTGGTCCCTAGCCTGAGCGGCGGTGTACCGCTTCGCCCGGGAGCCCCGGTGGATCCTGTCGCATGTCCTCGTACTGGCCCTGGTGGTGGCCATGGTGTTCGCCGCCTTCTGGCAGCTCGACCGGCTCCAGCAGCGCAAGGACGAGAACGCCCTGATCCGCGCTCGGACGGCCGAGCCGGTGGCGCCGGTGACCGAGGTGGTGACGGCCGAGGACCCGACCTCGGTCGGTGACGAGGTCCGCCTGCGGCGGGTGACGGCCGAGGGCACCTACGACGTGAGCGAGCAGGTGCTGGTCCGCAACCGGACCTTCGACGAGGCCCCCGGGTCGTGGGTGCTGACCCCGCTGGTGCTCGAGGACGGCTCGGCCCTGGTGGTCAACCGGGGCTGGGTGTCGGTCACCGGTGATCAGACCCTGCCCGCCGACGCCGCCCCGCCGCCGGGCGAGGTGACCGTCACCGGCCTGCTGGAGGCCACGCAGGCCCGCGGCCGCTTCGGGCCGACCGACCCCACCGACCGCGAGCTGGACACGCTCTCGCGGGTCGACCTCGAGCGGTACCAGCAGCAGGTCGACGCCGACCTGCTCCCGGTCTGGCTGCAACTGGAGGAGCAGGACCCGCCCGTGGCCACCCGCCCCACCCCGTTGCCGCCGCCGGAGCTGTCCGAGGGCCCCCACTTCAGCTACGCCGTGCAGTGGGGGATCTTCACCACCATCGCCGTGGTCGGCTACGTCCTGATCCTGCGCCGCCGGGCCCGCAACGGCCCGCCCCAGGGGGAACGAGGCGCCCGCCACCGATCCCTGGGACGAGGGCCTGCGCACGCTCACCGAGGACCGTGAGCAGTAGGGAGGACGCCTTCGAGGCCACCCTCGCCTGTGTGGCCGAGGGGGGCCTGAAGGGGTTCACCGTCGAGGACGTGGCCCGCCGGGCCGGGGTCTCGCGGGCGACGATCTACCGGACCTTCCCCGGGGGCCGCGACCAGTTGGTGGCCGAGACGGTCACCTGGGAGGTCGGGCGCTTCTTCACCCGCCTGGCCGGCGCGGTGGCCGCCGCCCCCGACTTCCGCACCCGGGTGGAGCTGGGCCTGGCCCACGCCCACCGCGAGCTGGCCGAGCACGCCGCCTTCCAGCAGGCGATGGCCACCGACTCCGGTGAGCTGCTCTCCCGCCTGTCGGAGACGGGGCCGATGGTGGTGGCGGTGATCCGGGCCTACCTCGAGCCGCTGCTGGCCGAGGAGGACCTGGTCGACGGGGTGACCGCCGCCGAGGCCGCCGACCACCTGGCCCGCCTCATCGGCAGCTTCATCGTCGACGAGGGGGACTGGGACCTCGGCGACCCCGACGACCGCCGGGACCTGGTCGACCGCTGGCTGCTCGCCGGCGTCCTCGCCCCCTGACCCCCGTCGGCGTTCTGGCGTCGATCCGTTGCGGTGGGCGCAACGAACTGACGCCAGAATGGGAGTGTGATAGTGAGTGACTGTCAGTGCGACCATTGGGGCTGAACGGCGTCGACCTATCGGCAGTCGGTGGTCGATGAATGGAGGCGGTGCAAGTGAGACCAGGACGGTCCATCCAAGCCCTGGGGAGCTTGGCGGCTTGCGTGTGCATCGTGGCCGCCTGCGGGTCCAGCGATTCGGTTCAGGCGCCCGCGACCACTGCATCTGAACTGATCGCCAGCGGCTATTATCTCTATATGGGCGCCGACGAATGGCGTCTGCAGGACGGAGCGGATAGCCCGGCAATTCAGCCGCCCGGCCCGCAACTGAACTGGTTCGCCGAGTACCGTCAAGAACTTCGCCCTCCGAGAGAGGGTGACCGGCTGATCGCTCTCTCCTTGTATGGGGCGCCACTGTCAGACACCCAGGAGTACTACAAGAGTGGAGGGACGATCTTCACCGACATTGGGGCCGAGGTGGTGGCTGGGACCGTAGTGGTGACCGAGGCCGCAGTTGTGATGAGATCGGCACCTGGCGGGACCCTGAGTGCGTTCAGTACGGACGCCCTCCCTGAGGAGCTCATCGACTGGTTCGACGACGTCGTTCCCGTCGAGCGCGACGAGTGGGTGGCAGCGATCAGTGCAGTGGCGGACGGTGACTGAATGATCGATGCTCGCCTCAGATGCGCACCACAGGCGCGTGCGCCCGGCGGCGCTCATGCCTGACTCTCAAGCGGACAGACCTGACAGGCTCCTGGCTGGCGGTGGTGCCCTGATCGCTGCGGTCTTGTTCCTCCTTCTCCAGGGCCAATGGTTCGTATCGCCCTGCGAAGGAAGTCAAGCCGACGTCTGTGACCGTGCAGATGGCGCCGCTGATGCTGCGTCGACAATCATCGGTTTGAGTGCGCTACTCGCCTGGGGCATCTGGCGGCGCGCTCGGTCCGAACGGGTTCGACGCTGGGGTTTCTGGGCGTTTCGCGGATGAGCGGGGCGTGGGGTTTGTCGGCGTCGAGCTCCTCGACCGCGCCTATGCCTGCGTCACCGAGAACTACTGATTCCCTGGCTGCCCACCACCGACAGCGAACGCCAGGCGGCGCTCGACGGCGGCCTGCTGAACGCGCGGCACAACTTCGACGCCCCGCCCACCGGGCGGCGGTCGTCGCTGTCTCTGGCCATGCAGCCCAGCGATCGAGGGCGTGCTGGTCCTCGCCACCGGTCTCGAGGCTCTCGCGGACCCGAAGGATCCGTTGGAGGGGGGGTTCTGGCCGCGAACCCACTCGGGGCCGTGTGGGCGATCACCGCGCGGGTTCGGTGAGCGCCGGTGGTGACCGACGTCACATCGGCGGGGCTTCCACTGAGACAAATGATGCCGTATTGTCTCACAGCGATGGCAGCCATCACGGCGACCGATCGCGGGACCACGGGGGACACCGCACCGACCGGCGCGGACCGCGTCGCGGCGGCGGCGCTGGAGCTCATCGCCGACCACGGCGTGTCCGCCCTCACCGTCGAGGCCGTCGCCGTCGAGGCCGGGGTCGGCCGGGCCAGCGTCTACCGGTGGTTCCCCGGCGGCCGTGACGACGTCGTGCGGGCCGCCGGCCTGGTCGAGCTGGGCCGCCTCCTCGACGAGCTCGAGCCTTGCCTCGCCGCCGCCACCACCCTCGACGAGGCCCTGGGCGACGGCCTCGCCGTCACCGTCCGGTTCCTGCGCTCGAGCCGGCCGCTGCAGTCGGTCATGGCGCACGAGCCCGAGCTGGTGTTGCCCCATCTGGCCTTCGACCGCATGGACACCGCCTTCGACGTCGCCGCCGGTGTCGCCCTCCGCCACCTGACCCGTTTCGTCGACGAGCGCGACGCCCGCCGGGCCGCCGAGCTGGTGGCCCGCCTCGCCCTCTCTCACACCCTCAACCCCTCGGCCGATCTCGATGCGGGAGACCCCGACGCCGCCCGGCGCCTGGTGACCCGCTTCGTGACCCCCGGCCTCGTTCCCCGTCCCTGACCACCATCCCCGACCCCACCAGGAGCACCCACCCATGTCCACCACCGAGGACCTGTCGACCAACGAGGCGATCATCGGCCGGGCCGAGATCGACGACCTCGAGGCGATCCTGTCCGTGACCAACACGGACGTCGGTGAGGTCATCCACGCCGTCCGCGACAACGCGGACGCCATCTTCACCTGGGACTACGAGAAGGGCGCCCGGCCGGCGCTCAACAAGCTCTACGAGAAGGCCAAGACCTCGCAGTGGAACGGCGAGACCGACCTGGACTGGTCGATCGAGGTCGACCAGGAGCAGGTGGTGGCCGCCAACGCCGCCCAGAACGGCGTCTTCGACCAGGAGCTCGACCTGTCGGGCACCTCACTGGCGGCCTGGGGCGACGAGCAGTGGCTGGAGTTCGGCGTCCAGAGTCAGAACTGGATGCTGTCCCAGTTCATGCACGGCGAGCAGGGCGCCCTCATCTGCACCGCCAAGATCGTCGAGACCGTGCCGTGGATCGACGCCAAGTACTACGCGTCGACCC
>CAYTJS010000029.1:0-20303 GCA_964438115.1 uncultured Iamiaceae bacterium | reverse complement strand
GCCGAGTACGTCGCCCTCCTCTACGGCATCCCCACCGCCGGCCGCATCGCCGTCCCCCTGAACCAACGCCTGGCCCCGGTCGAGCAGCAGGCCCAACTGGCCCGGGCGGGGGCGGCCCTCCTCGTGGGCGACGACCCCGGCGGCCCCACCCCCGCCGTGGCCTGGTCGGACTGGGAGGCCTGGCTCGACGACGGGCCGCCACCGACCCCAGGGCCCCGCCCGGACCCCGACGACGGGGCCTGGCTCCTCTTCACCTCGGGGACCACGGGGGCGGCCAAGGGCGCCGTCCTGACCCACCGGTCACTGCTGACCGCGGTGGCGGGGGCCAACGCCGCCCGCCCCGTGGCCCCCGACGACGTCTACCTGTTCCCGTTCCCGCTGTGCCACGTCGCCGCCTACAACGTGGTGTGCCAGCACCGCCAGGGTCGCCCCTTGGTGCTGATGGCCGGCTTCGACGCCGTCGGCCTGCAGGACGAGTGCCGTCGCCACGCGGTGACCGCCCTGTCGCTGGCCCCGACGATGCTGGCCATGCTCCTCGACCACGACGGCTTCGACCCCGAGGCCCTGGCCACCGTCCGCCAGATCGCCTACGGCGCCTCCGCCATGCCCCCGGCCCTGCTGGCCCGGGCCGTCGACGCCCTCGGGGTGGGCTTCGCCCAGGGGTACGGGATGACCGAGCTGTCCGGCAACGCCGTCTTCCTCGACGAGGCCGGCCACCGTGCCGCCCTGGGCGACGCCCCCCACCTGTTGCGGGCCGCCGGCCGGCCGAGCCCGTTGGCCGAGGTCCGCATCGCCGACGGCGAGATCCTCGTCCGGGGCGGCCAGGTGATGGCCGGCTACTGGGAGGACCCCGAGGCCACGGCCCGGGTGCTGGTCGACGGGTGGCTCCACACCGGCGACCTGGGTCGGATCGACGACGACGGGTACCTCTACGTCGTGGACCGGGCCAAGGACATCGTCGTCACCGGGGGCGAGAACGTCGCCTCCCGCGAGGTCGAGGACGTGCTCTCCACCCACCCGGCCGTGGCCCAGGTGGCGGTGGTCGGGGTGCCCGACGACCGGTGGGGTGAGGCCGTGTGCGCCGTGGTCGTGCCCCGTGCCGGGGCCACGGTCGACCTCGAGGGCCTCGTCGCCCACACCCGGGGCGTCCTGGCCGGGTTCAAGCAGCCCCGGCGGCTGGTGGTGGTCGATGCCCTGCCGGTGAACGCCTCGGGCAAGGTGCTGAAGCGCGACCTGCGCGACCAGGTGGCAGCCCGGCCGTGACCCCCCGCCTGCTCGTCGTGTGGCACTCCCGGTCGGGCAGCACCCAGGCCCTGGTCGACGCCCTGCTGGCCGGGGCCACCGACCCCGAGGTGGGCGACGTCGAGGTCGTGGCCCTACCCGCCCTGGAGGCCGGCACCGACGACGTCCTCGCCGCCGACGGTCTGCTCCTGGCCACCCCCGCCAACTTCGGGTACATGAGCGGCGCCCTCAAGCACTTCTTCGACGAGGTCTACGACGACCTCCTGGACCGCACGCGTGGCCGTCCCTATGCCCTCGTCGTGAAGGGCCGCAACGACACCGACGGCGCCGTGACCGCCGTCGAGGCCATCGCCACCGGCCTGGCCTGGCGGGCGGTCCTCCCGCCCCTCGCCGTGGTCGGCCCCCTCACCGACGACGACCTGGCCGCCGCCACCGAGCTCGGCGCCACCCTGGCCGCCGGCCTCGCTCTGGGGATCTACTAGCCGTTCAGCGCGTGGTGCAGCGGCCGCAGGGCGGCATGCGCGGCGCGGAACTGCTCGTGGGCGCCGGTCAGGGCCTCGTGGGCCGCGGGGTCCGGCTCGTGCACCTCGCGCACCGTGGGGGCGGCGTCGACCGGGCGCCCCTGGGCCCGGCGGGCCACCGCCGCGGCCACCGCCGTCTCGGGGTCGGCCAGGGTCGACACCGGCCGGCCCAGCACATCGGCGAGCGCCTGGCCCCAGCCCGGCGCCCGGGCAGCCCCGCCGAAGAAGCCCAGCTCGGCCACGGCCTTCCCGGTGAAGCGCTCGACCTCGGGCAGCAGCCAGGCCACGTTGTGGGCGGTGCCCTCGACCATGGCCCGCACCAGGTCCTCCCGGGTCGTGTCGAGAGACACGTTGAGGAACCCGCCCCGGGCCCGGGTGTCGGCCGCCGGGGCCAGGGACCCGGCCAGCCAGGGCAGGAACAGGACCCCGCCGGCACCGGGTGGCGAGGCCGCCAGGGCCGCCTCGAGGTGGGCGAAGGAGCCGTCGAGGAGGGCCAGGCCGTGCTCGACGGCCTTGCCCGCCATGCCGTTCTCGGCCCAGGCCAGGTAGCGGCCGGGCACCGACGACGGCATGGAGACCAGCTCGGCGTCGAGGTCGACCCGCTTGTCGGCGACGGTGTCGAGGAGCACGGCGGTGGTGCCCACGGCCAGCCCGCCCCGGCCCTCGGCGTAGACACCGGCGGCCAGCGCCCCCGCCGCCGAGTCGTTCATCCCGACGGGGACCTCGACCCCGACGGGCAGCCCCAGGTCGGCGGCCACCTCGGGTCGGACGGCGCCCACGACCGACTCCACGGGGACCAGGGGCGGCAGCCGGTCGGCATCGAGACCGGTGAGGCCCAGCAGTTCGGCGTCGTAGGCGGTCGCCCCCAGCGTCCGGTTGTCGACCACCTGGGCCATGAACTGGGTGGCCTGGGTGGCCGCCACCGTCCCGGTGAGACGGGCCACCAGGTAGTCCATGGGTTCGAGGTACCAGGTGGTGGCGGCGTGTTGCTCGGGGTGGTCGTGCTGGAGCGCCAGCAGGTGCCCGAGCGAGAGGCCGCTGCCGACCGGGGGGATGCCGTGGATCTCGACGAATCGCTCGAAGGCGTCGGCGTGTTCGCCCATGATCGCCCACGAGCGCTCGGTGCCCCGCTGGTCCGAGTAGAGGACGATCGGCCCCACCGGCGCCAGGTCGGCGCCCACGGGCACGATCGAGGAATACTGGCTGCAGACGGCCAGGTGGCCGACCGGCTCGTCCCCGCCGGCGGCCACGACCTCGGCCACGGCGTCGACGACGGCCGCCCAGAGGGCCTCGGCGTCCTGTTCGACCCGGTCGCCGTGCCGGTCGGTGGCCAGCGGCCGCTCGGTGGCGGCCCGCTGCCGGCCGTCCCCGTCGACGAGGACGGCCTTGACGTTGGTGGTGCCGACGTCGACCCCGACAGCGGCGGTCACTCGGCGGGCACCGCCTGCTGCTCGTCCATCATGTCGGTCATCACGGCCCGGATGAACGCGTCGGCGTCGGGGGTCATGCCGCCGGGGATCCCGCCGTAGATGGCCCCCGACTTGGGCGTCTCGTCCTTGTGCGCCACGGCGTGGGCCACGGCGTCGGCCAGGTCGGTGCGGAAGGCCTCGACCACGCCCGGCTGGGTCTGGGGCCGGGTGACGGCCATGTGGATGGCGTTGGGGTACTGCTGGCCGTTCATCCGCCACCCGCGGGTCCGGAGGAAGTCGTTGACGTGGTACACGTCGAACTCGTCGGAGGTGAACGAGAACACGAAGGTCGGGTCCTTGCCCAGCAGGCGCAACTGCGGGTGGGAGCGCACGGCCTCCTGCATGGCGGCGGAGGTCTCGAAGATCTGCTGGGCGTAGCGGAGGTAGCCGCCGCGACCGAGCTTGACCATCCCGGCCCAGGTGGCCGCCAGCAGACCACCCGACCGTGAGCCCTCCATGCCCGGGGAGCAGTACTTGCCGCCGCTCCAGTCGGTCAGGAAGAAGTACTGGCCGTTGCGTAGGGCCCGGTCCCGGAACAGCAGGACCGAGGTGCCCTTCAGGCCGTAGGCGTACTTGTGGGTGTCGGCCGAGATGGTGGTCACGCCCGGCACCCGGAAGTCGAAGGGCGGGATGGGGTAGCCCAGCTGCTCACCGAACGGGAGGATGAAGCCGCCCAGGCAGCCGTCGACGTGCAGCCCCACGCCCCGCTCCTGGGCCAGGGAGCCCAGCTCGGCGATGGGGTCGACGGTGCCGTAGCCGTAGTTGCCCGCCGAGGCGATGAGGGCCACGGTGTTCTCGTCGGTCGCCGCCGCCATGGCGGCGGGATCGGCCTGCATGGTGTCGGGATCGACCGGCACCCGACGCAGCTCCATCCCGAACAGGTGGGCCGACTTGTCGAAGGCGGCGTGGGCCGTCTCGGGCTTCACCACGTTGGGGTGCTCGATCCCCCGCTCGGCCCGGCCCTGCTCGCGGTAGGCGAGCATGGCGTGCATGATGCTGCCGGTCCCACCGGTGGTGACCATGCCCACCGGGTCCCCGCCCTCGGCCTGGTCGCCGTGCATGAGGTCGAGGGTCATGGCGATGATCTCGCCCTCCAGCTTGGTGGCGCTGGGGAACATGTCCCGCTGGAGGATGTTGGCGTGGGCGAAGAGGCCGAAGGCCTCCCCCATGAACTCGTAGTGCTCGTGGTCGCCGCAGTACATGGTCCCCGAGCACTTGCCCGTCTCCCAGAAGGCGTCCTCCTCGGTGGCCATCTGACGCAGCTCGGCCAGGATCTCGTCCTCGGGACGACCGGCCTCGGGCAGGCCGCGGACCACGGGGAAGCGCTCGGCGTAGGGGTGGGTCATGGGCACGATCATCGCCCACGGCGGCCATGATGGTCACATGGACCCGGTCCCCGACCTGGAACGCCTGGAGGCGGCCGTGCACGACGGCCGGCTGGAGGGCGTGGTCGACCAGGTGGCCCGCCGTACCGGCCCCGACACCTACCGCCTGACCGGATCGGGCGGTACCCGCACCTGGGCCCGCGGTGCGCCGGGCGTGGTCGAGGGCACCGACCCGGTGGCCCGGCAGGACCCGGCCCACCTCCTCACCGCCGCCGAGCAGCGGGCCCGGCCCCACCCCGACCCCGCCGACAACAGCTTCCCGTACGCCCAGGACAACGTCGAGCAGCTCTTCGACGGGGCCCACGCCCCCGACGCCGTCGTGCTGGCCCACCCCGGCCAGCGCCTCGACGGCGTGGTCGGGCACCACGGTGGGCTGGGGGTCGTCCAGGCCCGGGCCCCGTTCGTGGCCGCCGGGGCCGGCGTGACCCGTCGGGGGGTGGTCGACGACCACCTCCGCATGGTGGACGTGGCCCCCACCCTCGTCGCCCTGGCCGGCGGTGCGCCGCTGGACCGGGCCGACGGCACGGTGCGCCAGGATCTCCTCACCGGCGAGGCCGACCACGTCGTGGTCGTGCTGCTGGACGGGACCAACGCCGCCGCCCTGGCCGAGGCCATGGCCGACGGCGACGCCCCGACCATCGCCGGCCTGGCCGCCGACGGCACCACCTACGGCCACGGGGTCCTGGCCGCCCTGCCCACGGCGACGCTCGCGAATCACACCACGGCCCTGACCGGGGCCGCCCCGGGTCACAGCGGCGTGCTCCACCACACCTGGCACGACCGGGCCCGGCGGTCCACCCCCGATCTCCTCGGCATCCCGGCCATGTTCGGGGCCCGCGACCACCTCGACCCCGAGGTGACCACCGTGCACGAGGCGGTGAAGGCGGCCCGCCCCGATGCCGTGGCGGTGTGCACCTACGAGTACGTGGACCGCGGGGCCGACTGGTCGACCTTCGCGCTCCTGCACCGGGGCGAGCACCTCCCGTTCCCCGACGACGACACCGTCGTCGCCGAGAGCTCGCCCCTGCTCCTCGGCCACGAGGAGACCGCCTTCATGAGCCGGGTCGACGCCGCCTCGGTGGCCCAGGCCGTCGACCGCTGGTCGGGTCGCGACCACGACCTCCCGGCCTTCTGCTGGGTGAACCTGAACGTGACCGACGTGGCCGGCCACGCCGAAGGTCCGCACGGCGACCTGGCCCGGGCGGCCATCGTCGACAGCGACCGCCGGGTGGCCCGGGTCCTCGACGCCGTGGCCGCCGCTGGCGCCCTCGACCGCACCGCCGTCGTGGTGATGGCCGACCACGGCATGCAGCGCTCGGCCCCGGCCCCGGCCCGGGGCCTCGGTGACCTCCTGCCCGCCGACGACGGCTGGCTGGTGGTCGACCACGCCCTCGCCTACGGGATCGCCTGAGGCATCGCCGTGCCCTCCCTCGACTCGCTGGCGGCCTTCACGGTCGCCTCGTTCCTGTTGGTCGTGATCCCCGGACCCAGCGTGCTCTTCGTCGTCAGCCGGGGCGTGGCCCTCGGGCGCCGGGCGGCCCTGGCCACCGTGGTGGGCAACGCCGCCGGCGTCTACGTGCAGGCCCTGGCCGTGGCCGTCGGCCTCGGCGCGGTCATCGAGCGCTCCGCCGTCCTCTTCGAGGCCCTCAAGTTCGCCGGCGCCGCCTACCTCGTGTACCTGGGGGTGCAGGCCTTCCGCCACCGCCGGGCCCTGGCCGGCGTCCTCGACGTGGCCGGCTCGGTCCGCCCCACCCGCCACCTGCTGCGGGAGGGGTTCCTGGTCGGCATCGCCAACCCCAAGGCCCTGGTGTTCTTCGCCGCCATCCTCCCCCAGTTCGTCGCCCCCGGCGGCGCCCCCGCCGGGGTGCAGATGGCCTTCCTGGGCCTGATCTTCGTCGCCGTGGCCCTCGTCTCCGACAGCATCTGGGGCCTGGCGGCGGGCTCGGCCCGGGCCTGGCTGTCGTCCTCGCCCCGGCGCCTGGAGGTGCTGGGCGGCGCGGGCGGGCTGACCATGATCGGCCTGGGGATCGCCCTGGCCGCGTCGGGAGGGCGCCGGACCTGACGGGCTAGGTTCGCGGCCGCACACCAGCGCAGCGGAGGTCGAACGATGCCCGAGTCCACCATGGTCAGCTTCCCGGTCAACGGTGAGGAGGCCCAGGGCTACCTCGCCACCCCGGACGGCGGTTCGGGCCCCGGCGTGCTCGTGATCCAGGAGTGGTGGGGCCTCGTGCCCCAGATCAAGGGCGTGTGCGACCGCCTCGCCGCCGAGGGCTTCGTGGCCCTGGCCCCCGACCTGTACCACGGCGAGATCGCCGAGCACACCGAGATGGACAAGGCCGGGGAGCTGATGACCACCCTGCCCCCCGACCGGGCCGCCCGCGACATGGCCGGGGCCATCACCCACCTCCTCGGCGCCGGTGGTGCCACCGGTGACGCCGTGGGCGTCATGGGGTTCTGCATGGGCGGGATGCTCACCCTGCTCATCTCCGCCCTCGAGGGCGACCGGGTGGCCGCCGCCGTGCCCTTCTATGGCGCCCCGCTGGGCGACGGCGAGCCCGACTGGTCCGGGCTGACCGCCGCCATCGCCGGCCACTTCGCCGAGAACGACGACTTCTTCCCGCCCGCGGCCGTGAAGGACCTCGAGGCCCGTCTGCGGGACCAGGGCAAGGACGTGACCTTCACCGTCCACCCCGGCACCGGCCACGCCTTCGCCAACGAGGAGAACGCCCTCGGCACCCACGACGAGGAGGTCACGGCCGAGACCTGGGCCGAGGCCGTGGCGTTCCTCCGGGCCCACCTCTGAGCCCGGACCCGGGTCCCGCCCCCGCCGAGGGGCCGGGCATGCTCACCGTCGCCGGCCACCGCGTCATGCTCGGGGCCATGGTCGTCCTCGCCGTGGGCGCCGTGCTGGTCGCCCAGGTGCAGGGGGGCGAGGACGCCGACACGATCAGCGCCACCGGGGACCCGGGGACCACCGTGGCCGACGTGGACCGCAGCGATCGGTCCGTGCCGATGAGCACCCTGCCCCTCGACGACGGGGCCGTGCCCACCACTGCGGCCCCGCCGACCACGGTGACCACGGCTGCCACGGCACCGACCGAGACGAGCATCGTGCCCGGCGCCGTGGGTGCCTTCACCGTGGCCTCCGGCCAGACCGAGGTGGTGGGTACCGGCTCCCTCGTGACCTACACGGTGGAGACCGAGGACGCCGTCGGCTACTCGGCCGACGAGTTCGCCCGCATCGTGGACGAGGTACTGGGCGACCCCCGGAGCTGGACCGCGGACGGTGCCGTGGCCTTCCAGCGGGTCCCCAGCGGGGGCCAGGTCCGGGTGGTCCTGGCGACGCCCGACACCGTCGACCAGCTGTGCCTGCCCCTGCAGACCAACGGGATCTACTCCTGCCACCAGGGGGGCACCGTCGCCCTCAACAGCACCCGGTGGCGCAACGGCGCCGACGGCTGGAACGGGCCCCTCGACGAGTTCCGGCGCTACGCCGTCAACCACGAGATGGGCCACGCCATCGGGCACGGCCACGAGTACTGCCCCGGGGTGGGCCTGCCCGCCCCGGTGATGATGCAGCAGTCCAAGGGCCTGAACGGCTGCACCCCGAACGGCTGGCCCTTCCCCTAGTCCCCCGCCTCCACCCCCGACGCCCGCGGTGGGGCCGGGAAGTGGCAGGCGACCTGATGGCCGGGCCCGTGGTCCACCAGGTCGGGCACCACCTCGTGGCAGGCCGACACGTCCTCACCGGCGGCCTCCAGCTCGGCCCGGCGCCAGCACCGGGTGCGGAAGCGGCAGCCCGAGGGCGGGTCGGCGGGGCTGGGCACGTCGCCCTGGAGCACGATCCGCTGCCGCCGGCGCTCCTCGTCGGGGTCGGGAAGCGGCACGGCCGACAGCAGGGCCTGGGTGTAGGGGTGGACGGCCGCCTCGTAGAGGGTGCCGCGGTCGGCGATCTCCATCATCTTGCCCAGGTACATCACCGCCACCCGGTGGGAGATGTGGCGGATGACGGACAGGTCGTGGGCGATGAAGACGTACGCCAGCCCCAGCTCGCGCTGCAGCTTGGCGAGGAGGTTCACGATGCCCGCCTGGATCGACACGTCGAGGGCCGACACCGGCTCGTCGAGGACGATGAGCTCGGGCTCGAGGGCCAGGGCCCGGGCGATGCCCACCCGCTGGCGCTGGCCACCGGAGAACTCGTGGGGGAAGCGGTTGGCGTGCTCGGGGGAGAGGCCGACCAGCTCCAGCAGCTCGGCCACCCGCTCGTTGCGCTTGGCCTCGTCCCAGCCGTGGTGGACCTTCAGGGGCTCGGACAGGATGGCCCCCACCGTCATGCGCGGGTTCAGGGCCGAATAGGGGTCCTGGAAGACGATCTGGAAGCGCTGTCGGGCCCGGGCCAGCTCCTTGCCCTTCAGGTCGCCCAGGCGCTCGCCGTCGAAGCGGACCTCGCCCGAGGTGGGGGTCAACAGGTGCAGCAGCAGACGGCCGGTGGTCGACTTGCCACAGCCCGACTCGCCCACCAGGCCCAGGGTCTCGCCCTTGTGGACCTCGAAGGAGACCCCGGCCACGGCCGACACCGACCCGACCTGGCGCAGGAACACGCCGCCCCGGATCGGGAAGTCCTTCACCAGGTCCCGGGCCACGAGCAGCGGCGCCCCCGCCTCGTCGGGCAGCGGGGCCAGGTCGGCCTCGGTGGCGCTCACTCCCCCACCTCCACGGGCGTCTCGGCGAGCAGGTCGGCCTCGTCCGCCGTCTGGCGCAGGCGCTCGACGGTCACGTCGGCCAGGTGCTCGGTGCGGTGGCAGGCCGAGCGGTGCCGGCCCTTGATCTCGATCAGCTCAGGCACCGTCTCGTCGCAGATCCCGGGCACCTCGGCGAAGCGGCACCGGGGGTGGAACGGACAGCCCGACGGCCGGTTGATGAGCGACGGGGGCGAACCGGCGATGGGCACCAGCGGCTCGGTACCCATGTCGTCGAGACGGGGCATGCTCGCCAGCAGCCCCAGCGTGTAGGGATGGCGGCTCTCGTAGAAGATCTCGTCGGTCGTGCCCAACTCGGCCTGGCGGCCGGCGTACATGACCATGACGTTGTCGGCCAGGCCCGCCACCACCCCCAGGTCGTGGGTGATGAGCAGGATGGCCGAGTCGATCTCGTCCTTGATGCCGACGAGCACCTGCAGCACCTGGGCCTGCACGGTGACGTCGAGGGCCGTGGTGGGCTCGTCGGCGATGAGCAGGGGGGGCTTGTTGGCGATGGCCATGGCGATCATGGCCCGCTGGCGCATGCCGCCGCTGAACTCGTGGGGGTACATGTCCGCCCGCTTGCGGGGCTCGGGGATGCCCACCAGGTCGAGCATCTCGACGGCCCGTTCGGCGGCCACCCGCTTGGACACGTCCTGGTGGATGGTGACCATCTCGGCGATCTGGCGGCCGACCTTGTGGACCGGGTTCAGGGCCGACAGCGGGTCCTGGAAGATCATGGCGATCTCGCCACCCCGCACCTGCTGGCGCCGGCCCTCGTCGGCCAGGAGCAGGTCCTCGCCCCGCCACAGGATCTCGCCCCGGTCGATCTCGAGGGTGGGCAGCAGGCCCATGACGGCCAGCGACGTGACCGACTTGCCCGACCCCGACTCGCCCACCACGGCGAAGACCTCGCCGCGGTGGATGTCGAAGGAGACGCCGTCGACGGGGACGACCACGCCGTCGGGGGTGTCGAAGTGGGCCCGCAGGTCACGGACCGAGAGGAGGACCTCGCCGGTGGTGGTCACTTGAGCTTCGGGTCCAGGGCGTCGCGCAGGCCGTCGCCCACGAACACGAAGGCCAGCACCGTGAGGAAGATGGCCATACCGGGGAAGAACAGCATGTGGGGGGCCACCGCCAGGGTCGACTTGGCCTCGGCCACCATGAGCCCCCAGGCCGGCGTCGGGTACACGGGCCCGACGCCCAGGAAGCTGAGGGCCGACTCGGCCAGGATGGCCGAGCCCACGGCGATGGTGCCGTAGACGATGATCGGCTGCAGGCCGTTGGGCAGCATGTGGCGGAACACGATCCGGCTGCGGCTGAAGCCGAGGGACCGGGCCGCCTCCACGTACTCCTGCTGTTTCAACTGCAGGAAACTGGCCCGCACGATGCGGGCGATGCCCAGCCAGCCGGTGAGGCCGAGCACCAGGATCACCGAGTTCACGCTCTTGCCGAACACGGTGGCGATGGCGATGGCCAGGATGATGTAGGGGATGGCCAGGAAGATGTCGGTCACCCGCATGATGAAGCCGTCGGTCTTGCCCCCGGAGAAGCCCGCCACCGCGCCCAGGGCCAGGCCGATGACCAGCGAGATGAAGGTGGCGATGATGCCCACCCGCAGCGAGATGCGGGCGCCGTAGACCACCCGGGAGAACACGTCGAGGCCGACGGTGTCGGTCCCGAAGTAGTGCTCCAGCGACGGTGGCTCGCGGAAGGCCCCCGGGGTGCGCTCGTCGAAGCCGTACGGTGCGATCCACGGGGCGAAGACGGCCACGACGATCAGCAGGATGATGAAGGCGGCACCGATCATGGCCAGCTTGTTCTGGCGGAACCGGCGCCAGACGTCGGCCTTCTGGCTGCGGGCAGCGACGAAGGAGGCCTGCTCGGCCCCGACCAGGCCGGCGGCGATGCCACCGACCGGGCGTTCGGCCTCCGCGTCGACGGGAGCCGACGGGTCCGGGTCGGCGAAGGCCCCGGCGCGGGGATCGATGGTCATGACGTGGCGTCCTCCCCGAGGCGGATGCGGGGGTCGAACCAGGCGTAGGACAGGTCGACCAGGAGGTTGGTCACGGTGTAGGCGACCGTGACCACCAGCGTCAGGCCCAGCACGACCGGGAGGTCACGGCCCTCGATGGCGTTGGCGATCTCGGAGCCGATGCCCGGCCAGGAGAAGACCGTCTCGGTGAGCACGGCCGAGCCGATGACGGTGCCGAAGTCGATGCCGATCAGGGTGATGACCGGGAGCATGGCGTTGCGCAGACCGTGGCGGAAGATCACCGACCGCTCGCCCAGGCCCTTGGCCCGCGCCGTGCGCATGTAGTCGGCCCGCAGCACCTCGAGCATGGAGCCCCGGGTCATGCGGGCGGCCAGGGCGGTGGACACCATGGCGAGGGTGACCGCCGGCAGCACGAGGTAGCGCCACTGCTCGCCGGTGGGGATCACGAAGAGCGCCCAGGTGTCGGGGCCGATGCCCTGGGTCTTCAGCTGGAGGACGTCGGGCCAGCCCTGTTTCTCGGGCAGCACCGCGAAGACGTACTGCAGCACGAAGCCCAGCACGAAGACCGGGATGGCCGAGGCCGCCGCGGTCAGGATCGTCGTCACCTTGTCCGAGAACGAGTACCGACGGACGGCGGACAGCACGCCGATGGAGATGCCGAAGACGATCTCGATGAGGATGGCCCAGAAGGCCAGGCGGAGGCTGTTGACGGCCTTCTCGCCGACCACCTCGTTGACGCTCTGGCGGTCGGAGAAGGACTCGCCCAGGTCCCACTGGACCGTACGACCCCAGTAGTCCTTGAACTGGACCCAGAGGGGGTCGTTCAGGCCGTAGCGCTCCTCGACCCGCTCGACCACGCCGCCGTCCACGTTGCGACCCTCACCGCCGGCGATGAGCCGGGCGGGGTCACCGGGGAGGGCGAAGAACAGGAGGAAGAGGAACGACAGCGCGAAGAAGACCGTCGGGATGACCAGCAGCAGCCGTCGGATGGTGTAGCTGAACATGGGTGGGGAGGGACGCGAAGGGCGACGACGGGGGGTGCGGCCGCCACGGGCCGCACCCCCTCGTCGTCCACCCGTCGGATCAGGCGGCCAGCGCCACCTGCTCCCAGAGGATCAGACCGAAGTTGGTCTGCGGGAAGACGGCCACGTCGTCGGCGTAGGCGTAGTCACCCCGGTACCAGTTGATCGGGATGGCCCCGATCTCCTGGTTGAGCAGGATGTCCTCGGCCTGCTGGAACAGGCTGGCCTGCTCCTCGAGGTCGGTGGTCTGCTTGGCCTCGGCCACGAGGGCGTCGAAGTCCTCGTTGATGAAGCCGAAGTTGTTGCCGTCCAGGGCGCTCGAGTCGAACAGGTCGAACATGAAGTTGTCGTAGGTCGGGTAGTCGGCGAACCAACCGGCCCGGCAGACGACGCACTCACCCTCGGCCAGCTCGGTGAAGTAGGTCTCGGCGTCGCGGGGATCGGCCACGGCGTCGATCCCCACGGCCGCGAGGTTGTCGACCATGATCTGGACGACAGGCTCGTGACCCGAGTCGCGGTTGAACTGGATCGGGATCGGCTCGCTGAGCTCGTTGCCGGCGTCCAGCCACTCCTGGTAGGCGGCCTCGGCCGCCTCCGGGTCGTAGGCGCAGTAGTCGCAGATGCCCTCGGCGAAGCCGGGGATGCCCGGGGGCGTGATGCCCGTCGAGGTGGTGCGGCTGCCGTCGTAGACCGCGGCGTTGATCTCCTCACGGTCGATGGCCTGGCTGATGGCCTGCCGCAGCAGCAGGTTCTCCTCGCCACCGACGATGTCGGCCCGCTCGTTGAACAGGAAGTGGTACGAGCCCAGGATGCCGACGTCGAGGGTCGTGTTGTAGTTGTCGGCCGCCTCCTGGGTGCGGGCCGGCGGGATGTTGGCGTTCTGGCCCTCACCGGCCTCGAACGAGTTGAACGAGGTGTCGGGGTCGGCGGTCACCCGGAAGGTGATCCGCTCGAGGCGATCCGGCCAGGTCTCGCCGTTGAAGTCGCCCGACCACTCGTCGTTGCGGACGAGGACGATCTCCTCGTCGGAGCGGGGTGCCTCCATGGCGTAGGGCCCGTTGCCGATCATGATCCCGTTCTCCCAGTCGTTCTGGTTCTCGAGATCGTTGACGGCGGTGGGCATCGGGAAGAACAGCTGGAAGCCGGCCACCGCGTCGAAGTTGGCGTAGGGCTCGGTCAGCGTGACCTCGAGGGTCATGGCCTCGTCGTCGGCGACGACACCGGAGATGGTGTCGGCCTCGCCGTCGAGCACGGCCTGACCGCCCTCGATGAAGGCCCCGATCAGGTAGCTGTAGTCACCGGCGAAGTCGGGCTGGGCGGCCCGGTTCCAGGCCAGCTCGAAGGAGCTGGGCAGGACCTGCTCGCCGTTCGAGAAGAACATGTCGTCACGGATGGTGAATGTCCAGACGGTGGCGTCCTCGTTGGGCTCGTAGCTCTCGGCCACGTGGGGGACGACGACCGGGTTGTCCGGGTCGCTGGCGTCGATGTCGGTGAGCCCGTCGTAGAGGGCGTTGATCACCTGGTACGCGTCCAGCGTCGAGTTCAGCGCCGGGTCGATGTGCTCGGGCGGATCGCCCACGAAGGTGCCCAGGTCGACGAACTCCCCACCCGCCTGGGTGGCGACGTCCTCCCCGCTGCCTCCGCTGCTGGCGTCGCCGCCGTCGTCCCCGCCGTCGTCGCCGCCGCAGGCGGCGGCGATCAGCATGAGGGCGACCAGCACGGCGGCCAGACGGCCTACCGATCGCTTGAAAGTCACCGAGACACTCTCCCTATCTCGTCGGATGATGCGGGTCACGGACGCCGTCCGGCGCCCGGCCCGTCGGGCAACGTAGCAGCGTGGTGACCACCGGGTGGCCTCGGGGTGGCCTCGGGGTGGCCCCACGTGGACGGCTTCACACGACCGACACATCGGGTCCCGTGCACCCCGGTCCAGCCCGGCGCCTGGCAGACTCCCCCGCCATGGAGCTGACCTTCGGGGTGTTCGTGCCGCAGGGGTGGAAGATGGAGCTGGCCTCCATCCCCGATCCCCGGGACAAGTGGGCCAAGGCCGTCGAGGTGGCCGAGCTGGCCGACGAGCTGGGCTACGACTCGGTCTGGGTCTACGACCACTTCCACAACGTGCCCTTCCCGGCCCACGAGACCATGTTCGAGGCCTGGACCACCCTGGCCGCCATCAGCCAGCGCACCGAGCGAGTGAAGCTGGGCCAGATGGTCGGCTGCGCGCCGTACCGCAACCCCGGCCTGCTGGCCAAGATCACCTCGAACCTCGACGTGATCTCCGGCGGTCGCCTGATCTGGGGCATCGGGGCCGGCTGGTACGACCACGAGTTCAAGGGCTACGGGTACGAGTTCCCCTCCGCCGCCGACCGCATCCGGGCCCTGGCCGAGACCGTCGAGATCGTCACGGCCATGTGGTCCGAACCCGACGTGTCCTACGAGGGCCGCTACTTCACCCTCGACGGCGCCCAGTGCGACCCCAAGCCGCTGCAGTCCCCGCGCCCGCAGGTGCTCATCGGTGGGGGCGGCGAGCAGCTCACCCTGAAGGTGGTGGCCCGGCTGGGCGACGCCTCCAACTTCGGCGGCAAGCCCCACGAGTTCGCCCACAAGTGCGAGGTGCTGCAGGGCCACTGTGCCGCCGTGGGCCGGGACTACGACGAGATCCAGAAGACCTGGTCGCCCGAGGTGTTCATCCGCGAGTCGCACCAGGAGATCATCGACGGGGGCAGCCGCTCGTTCCTGGGTGAGCCCTACGAGTCCTGGTGGGAGGGCAACCTCGTCGGCACCCCCGAACAGGTCGCCGAGAAGGTCCTGGCCTACGTCGCCATGGGCTGCACCGGCTTCTACCCCTGGTGCAGCGACTACCCCGACACCGAGACCCTGCGCCTCTTCGCCGAGCAGGTCATGCCCGAGGTCCGCCGCCAGGCGGGCTGACCGTGGTCCTCGACGCCGTCGGGGCCGCCCTGCCCGCCGCCCTCGGGATCGCCTCCAGCCCCATCCCCATCGTCGCCGTCGTGCTGGTCCTGGCCACCCCTCGGGCCACGGTCAACGGCACCGCCTTCGCCGCCGCCTGGGTCCTGGGCCTGGTGCTGGCCGGGGTCGAGTCCATCCAGGACCGCGACCTCGACGGCACGGATCAGGTCGTGGCGGCCGTGATCTTCGTCGCCCTCGCCTCCTCGACGGTGCTCCTCGCCGTGCTGGCCCACGTCGTGGCCCCCGAGCGCTCGGCCCGGGTGCTGGGCCGGGTGAAGCAGTTCATGATCGACCACAAGGCCGCGATCACCGTGGTGATCCTCGTCCTCCTCGGCCTGAGGTTCCTCTACGACGGCGTGACCGAACTGGGCTGAGCCCCGCGGTCCGGGCTGGTCAGGGCCGGAACTCGAGGCCCTCGAAGCGGCCGTCGGTGCGCCAGCGGTCGATGAACTCGAAGAACGCCACCGGCCCGGCCGGGTACCCCGAGGCACTCAGCCGCTCCTTGCGGCCGATGGGCCCGCCCTCGTTGTTGTAGTAGCCAGGGGTGCACTCGGGGTTGCCGAGGAAGGCCCGCTCGTTGCCCTCCAGCAGGGCGATCCACTCGTCCTCGGCCTCCTGGGTGACCTCGACCTCCTCGGCCCCGACCTCGAGGGCGTGGGCGACCACGGCGGCGATGCTCGTCCCCGACTCCACCAGGTTGGAGGTGATGTTCGAGATCAGGTTGCCGGCCTGGGTGATGCCGATCACGAACAGGTTGGGGAAGCCCCGCACGTGCATGCCGTGCAGGGTGCGCATCCCCTCGGCCCAGTGGTCGGTGAGGGTCTCGCCGTCGCGGCCGGTGGTCTCGAAGCCCGCCCGACGGGCGTGCTCGGTGCCCACCTCGAAGCCCGAGGCGAAGATCAGCAGGTCCAGCTCGTAGTGCTCGCCGCCGACCCACACGCCCGTCTCGTCGATGCGCTCCACGCCCTGGCCGTCGGTGTCGACCAGGTGGACGTTGGGCCGGTTGTAGGTCTGCAGGTACTCGTCGTGGAAGCAGGGCCGCTTGCAGAGCTGGCGGTACCAGGGCTTGAGGGCCTCGGCGGTGGCCGGGTCCTCGACGATGGCGTCGACCCGGGCCCGGATCTCCTCCATCTTCTCGTCGTCGCTGTCGTTGAAGGCCTTGGTCATCACGTCCAGGTCGAACTGGCCCTGGGCGGTGGCCTCGGCGATGACCCGGTCCCGGACCCGGATGGCGATGTCGGTCCAGCCGTCCTTCACCAGGTCCTCGTCGGCGAAGCCGCCGGTCTGGAGGGTGGCGAAGTTGATGAGCCACTCGCGCTGCCAGCCGGGCTGGAGGGCGGCGAACCACTCGGGGTCGATCGGGTGGTTGTTGCGCACGTCGATCGACGACGGGGTGCGCTGGAAGACGAAGAGCTCCTTGCTGTCCCGGCCCAGGGGCGGGATGCACTGCACGGCGGTGGCACCGGTGCCGATGATGCCCACCCGCTTGTCGGCCAGCTCGGTCATCGGGGCACCCCCGGCGTCGCCGCCCGTGATCCCGTAGTCCCAGCGGCTGGTGTGGAAGGTGGGGCCGGCGAACGTCTCGATGCCGGGGATCCCCGGGAGCTTCGGCCGGTGGAGCGGCCCGGTGCCCATGGCCACGAACCGGGCCCGGAACTCGTCGCCCCGGTCGGTGCGGATGACCCAACGGGACGCGGCCTCGTCCCAGTCCAGGGACTCGACCTCGGTGGAGAACAGGGCGTTGTCGTAGAGGTCGAACTGGCGGGCGATGCGGCGGGCGTGCTCGAAGATCTCGGGGGCGAAGACGTACTTCTGGGTGGGCATGTGCCCGGTCTCCTCCAGGAGGGGGAGGTAGACCATGGCCGCCGTGTCGCACATGGCGCCCGGGTAGCGGTTCCAGTACCAGGCACCGCCCACGTCGCCGCCGCCCTCGATGATCCGGACGTCGGTGACCCCGGCCTGCTTCAGGCGGGCGCCGGTGCACAGGCCCCCGAAGCCGCCGCCGATGATGGCCACGGTGACCTCGTCGGTGACCGGGTCCCGCTCGACCCGCTCGGTGTAGGGGTCCTCGAGCAGGTGGGCGAACTTCCCGGTGGGCTGGACGTACTGGTCGTTGCCCTCGGGGCGGATGCGCTTGTCCCGCTCCTGGGCGTACTTGGCCCGGAGGGCCTCGTGGTCGATGGGGTCGACGACGGTGTTCACCCCCGCATCCTCGCCGCTCCTCCGCCCCCGACCAAACGGCCGAAGGTCACCCGAGGTCGCCGTCGACCAGGGGCAGGACGTTGAAGGCGGAGTCCACCGCCTGGTGGGTCCCGGCTCCCACGCCGCCGGCGTCACACCCGACGAGGTAGAGCCCGGGCAGGGGCGTGCGGGGATCGGGCTTGTGGCGGCCCACCTGGCCCACGACCTGGGCCAGGCCCACCGCCTCGCCGCCGGCGCCGGGCACCACCGCGTCCCGGGTCATGCGCGAGATCTGGCGGGGGCCGTACGGCTCGGTGCGCAGGGTGTGGCCCCGCAGGTCGGGCCACAGCTCGTCGAGGACGACCTGGGCCCGGGTCACGGCCTCGGCGGCCAAGGTGGTGTCGGGGTCGGGCGGGACGAAGACCTGGATGTTGGCCACCTGGTGACCGGGCACCGCCACCAGGTCGGGGTCGTAGTACGACGCCACGTCGACGGCGATGAGGGGCACGTCGGGCCACTCGCCCCGGCCCATGGCCTCGTAGCGGGCGGTGTCGAGCCAGCTCTGGTCGGAGTAGATCGGGATGAGGGCGGCGTCGAAGACCTCGGTGTCGAACACGTAGCGGATCCCGGCGATGGACCAGGACGGCTCGAGGGCCCGCACCCGTTCGACATAGTCGGCGGGGAAGTGCTCCGCCCCGGCCAGCTTCAGCACCGTGGGCTGGATCCCGGCGTTGGAGACCACCGCCCGGGCCCGGATCGGGCCGTCGGCGGTCAGCACCCCCACGGCGCGGCCGTCCTCGACGAGCACCGACTCGACCCGCTGGGAGAAGCGCACCAGGCCACCGCCCTCGGCCACCACCTCGGCGCAGGTCTCGGCCACCCGGCCGTAGCCCCCGCCGTGGAAGCGCCCGGCCCCGCCCAGGGCGACCTGCTGGAGCCCGAGCACGCCCTCGGAGGCGGCCAGGCGGTCGACGGCCACCACGTAGAGCGTGTTCATGGTGGCGTACACCTGGGCCTGCAGCGACGGGGGCAGACCGAACTGGTCGACCCAGGCGCTCATGGGGGTCTCGTCGAGGGCGGCCAGCTCGTCGGGTCCCATGGCCAGGGCGGTCAGGTACATCCCGCCGAAGGCGTCGAGGGCGTCGTCGCCCACGGCGTAGGTCCGGCGCAGGGCGTCGAGGGCCTCGGGCTCGCCCGACTGCTGCAGGGCGGCGGCCATCGTCCGCCACTCCCCCGTCGCCGCCTTGTAGCGCACGCCGGCGGCGTTGCCCTCGGGCACGATCCAGCGGACCCGGTCCTCGATGCCGAGCACGTCGACCAGTTCGTGGAAGCGGGAGCCGTGGGCGGGGATGCCCACGGCCCCGAACATCTCGTACCGGTAGCCCTTGCGGTCGAGGGTCTGGGTCTTGCCCCCCGCCCGGGGCGTCTTGTCGACGAGGGCGACCCGGCGCCCGGCGTGGGCCAGGAGGGCGGCCAGCGCGGCCCCGCCGTACCCGGCCCCGATCACGACGACGTCGTAGCGGTCGTCGGTCGGCGCGTCGGTCATCGGATGGGGCACGCTAGTCACCCCGACCCCGACAGGAGGCGAGATGGCCGACGAGTTCACGGTGCGCCCGATCGGCCACGTCCGGGGCGGCCGCGGCGTGGTGGAGGACGACGCCTGGGCCGCGGTGACGGCCCGCATCGAGCTGGACGGCGGGGTCCTCGAGCCCTCGGCCACCGCCGCACTGGACGGCTTCTCCCACGTCGAGGTGGTGTTCCTCTTCGACCGGGTCGACCCGGCGGCGGTCTGCACCGGCGCCCGCCACCCCCGGGGCCGCACCGACTGGCCCGAGGTCGGGATCCTGGCCCAGCGGGCCAAGGACCGCCCCAACCGCATCGGCGTGACCGTCTGCGAGGTGCGGGGCGTCGACCCGGGCGGGATCGACGTGGCCGGCCTGGACGCCGTCGACGGCACCCCGGTGCTCGACGTGAAGCCGGTGATGGCCGGCTTCCTCCCGCGCGGCGAGGTCCGCGAGCCGGCCTGGGCCACCGAGCTCATGGCCGGGTACTGGTAGACCGGGCCGATGGTCCAGCGTCTACGAGTCCACAGATCCCAGGACGAGCGAAACCATCCCGTCGGATTCCGCCAGGTCTTCGGCCGAGAATGAAAGGTCACCGCGCGAGCCGATCTCGATCTCGTAGTAGTCCGCTGCCGTTGCCTCGACATCGAACAAGACAACACAGACCGAACCCTCCGCCTCCTGCAAGAACTCCTCGGCCTCGTCTGGCGTGTCGAACTCGCCATCCTCGGCCCTAGACAGGTAGTCAGCCAGTTCGCTCTCAGGAGCATTCCTAGTATCTGTTCGCCCGATCAGCTCCCCGGCGCCGTCTCGGACGGTCACATCCATGCCGGCACCGAAGTCGTCGTAACCGCCAGCGCCGGAGCAATCGTCGTTGCTTCCTTCGATTCCGTACAGATCCAACAGCACGAACGAGCCGCTGATCCGCTGCCTTTCCTCGTCCTTCACGAGTTGATAGAGACCGAATCCGAGCAGGGCAAGCGCTAGGAGACCACCGACAAGGAGCGTCCAGCCAAACCTTCGTGGCCGCTGGGTCGCTGGAGCATCAGGCGCCGAGCCGGACAGGACCTGCGCAGCAGGAGCGGAAGGGCGTGCGAGTCCACACTCGCCGCAGAAGAGGTTCTCGCCTGGTTCCAGGTGACCATTGGCGCAAGTCCACGATCCCGTTGCTTCGGCCGGCGCTGGCTTGGGCGCACCGCATTCCCCGCAGAAGTGA
>CAYTJS010000028.1:0-20670 GCA_964438115.1 uncultured Iamiaceae bacterium | reverse complement strand
CGGACTCCCCAGCCCCAGTCCTACCGGATCAGGGCCCACGAGCAAGGTAAGGGGGACGTCGTGGCTGAGACACGACGGACGGTCGGCGGCCCGGTGGTGACCGGGTCGGGTCCCGACGGTTTCCCGTGCTTCAGGCGCCCAGGGTGACGGTGGCCGCCAGGTAGCCGGCCGTCAGGCCGAGCAGGACGAGGCCCCGCCAGCGGGGGATCAGGTCGTCCCCCCGGGGGACGGCGAGCAGCAGGGCGACGATGCCGGCCGCCACCGCCAGCACGACCTCGGAGGCAGCCATCTCCGCCGGCTGGAGCACGGCGACCACCCCCACGATCCAGAGGTTGTTGAACACGTTGCTGCCCAGGACGGTGCCGATGCCGACCTCGTCGTGGCCCCGCCGGCGGGCGATCAGGGCGGTGGCCAGTTCCGGCGAGCTGGTGCCGAGGGCCACGAGGGTCGCCCCCACGACGAAGGGGTCGAGCCCGAGGTCGGTCCCGATGCCCTTGGCGGCGACGACGATGGCCCGGCCGGCGGCGACGAGGGCCACCAGGCCGACCATGCCACTGATCACGGCGCGAGGGCCGGGCGTCTCGGCCAGGACCTCCTCGGCGGCCGACCGTTCCCGCAACGCCGCCCGGCCGACCGCCACCAGCCAGCCGGCGAACACGACGAGGAGCACCACGCCCTCGACCCGGGCCAGGCGCCCGTCGACCAGGGCCACCAGGGTGAGGGCGGGGGCCGCGATGGCGATGGTCAGGTCCCGGCCCAGGCCCCGTCGGGAGGCAACGACCGGACCGAGGGCGACGACCAGGCCCAGGACGAGGGCCACGTTGAGCACGTTGCTGCCGAGGGCGTCGCCCACCGCGAGCTCGGGGCGGCCGTCGAGGGCGGCCTGGATCCCCACCGAGAGCTCCGGGCTCGAGGTGGCGAAGGCGGCCACGGTGGTGGCGGCCAGGGCGGCCGGCACCCGGGCCCAGGCGGCCAGGCCGACGGTGCCCCGCACGAACAGCTCGCCGCCGAGGGTGGCCAGGCCGACCCCCACGAGCAGGGTCAGCAGGTGGATGGCCATGGGGGGCACCTCGGGCGGTCGACGGTCGGGACGCCGACCCGTCTTCCCGGCACGCCAGGGACGATCTTAGGTGTCGGCCTTCCAGGTGCCCCAGAAGTTTCCCCGCACCAGCTCGTAGACGCCGACGAAGTTCGCCGTGTTCTCATGCGGGATGGGGACGGGCTCGCCCAGGGCCTGGGCGCCCCAGATGATGCGGGCGTTGTGCTCGATGCAGAGGCCGGTGTGGAGGGCGTCGGCGGGGTCCTTGCCGATGCAGAGGATCCCGTGGTTGGCCATGAGGGCGGCGGACCGGTCGGTCAGGTGGCGGACGATCTCATCGGCCAGCGCGTCGCTCCCCGTCGGCTTGTAGTCGGCGATGGGCACGTCGCCGCCCACGTAGACCACGAACTCCTCGATCACCGCGGGGATGGGTCGGCGCACCAGGGCGAACATCGAGGCGTAGGTGGCGTGGCAGTGGATGACCGCCCCGACCTCGTCGTAGTCCCGGTAGCAGGCCAGGTGCAGGGCCTTCTCGGTGGTGGGGCTGCGGTGGCCGTCGACCACGTTGCCGTCGAGGTCGACCACGACCAGGTCGTCGACGGTCATGGTGTCGTAGGGGGTCGACGACGGGGTCATGACCACGTTGCCGTCGGGCATCCGGCCCGACACGTTGCCGGCGGTGCCCGAGACCAGGCCCTCGGTGACCATGTCCTTGGTCGCCTTCAGGACCGCCTCGTGGGTCGGTGTGGTCACGCCCGCCACCTCCGTGGCCGATTCCGTTCGATTGCTGCCGACACGATCATGCCCCCTCGGGCGGGCGTCGGCCGTCAGCCGGTGCTCGCGCTCGTCAGGACCGGTCGCGCAGCGGGACCGAGTCCTGGGTGTCCAGCACGAGTTCGAACGCGCTCAGGCGGAGGCCGTCCTCGGTGTGGCGGGCGGTCCCGTGGAGGACGCCCCCGGGCAGCGGCGCCGGGCGACCGTCGACCATGTGGGTGACGAGCAGGTAGGAGGTGAAGTCGGCGGCCGCACCGTCGACGCGCTCGACGCCGACGTTCATGGTCATGTGGCGGAGCGGGTACGGGCTCGCCGCCCGGTGCTTCGCCTGCCAGAAGCAGATCTCCTCCGCGCCGCGGAAGTCGGCTCGCACGAACTCCTCGTAGGCGGTGGTCCCGGTGTCGGTACGCGTCCGGAAGGTGGCGTCGTCGGTGAGGAACGCGGCCAGCTCGTCGATCCGGCCCTCGTCGTAGCGGTACCACCAGCGGGCCAGGAGGTCACTGATCTCCGCGGCGGTCGGCGCGGACACCGGCTCCTGTGCCGCCCGGTCGGTCATCGGCTTCTCCTCCTGGTCCGGCTGCGAGTCGATAACGTTGTTATCACATCGGCGTCCGGGGAGGGGTGCCTCAGGCCGTGAGCACCTCCGGGTTGGCGCAGTGGAGGGGGCGCTCCCCGGACAGCAGGCGGGCGATGTCGTCGGCGATCAGGCGGGAGTGGTTGGCCTCGGTGTCGTAGGTGGCGCCGCCGATGTGCGGGGTGAGCACCACGTTGCGCATGGCCGTCAGCGGGTGGTCGGTGGGCAGGAACTCGCCGTCGAAGTGGTCGAGACCGGCGGCACCGAGATGGCCCGAGGCCAGCGCCGCGGTGAGGGCGTCGAGGTCGTGCAGTGCCGCCCGGGCCGTGTTCACGTAGACCGCCCCCGGCTTCATGGCCGCGAACTGGTCGGCGCCCATCATCCCGAGGCTCTCGGGGGTCACCATGGCGTGCATGGACACGACGTCGGCCTCGGCCAGCAGGCCGTCGAGGTCGTGGGTGGCGGCGTCGTTGTAGGGGTCGGCCGAGATGACCCGGGCCCCGAGTCCCTCGAAGCGCCAGGCCGCCGCCCGCCCCACCGCTCCCAGGCCGACGATGCCCACCGTCTGGCCCGCCACCTGCCAGGCCCGGTACCGCTGGTACGGGATGCTGCCCCCGGCGTAGATCTGGCCGGTGCGCACGTCGGCGTCGGCGAAGACGATCCCCCGGGTCGCGGCGAGGACCAGCCCCACGGCCAGCTCGGCCACGCCGTCGGCGTTGCGGCCGGGGGCCCGCAGGACGGGGATGCCCCGCTCGGTGGCCCCGGCCACGTCGACGTTGGTGGGATCCCCCCGGGTCGAGCCGATGACCCGCAGCCCGGCGTCGAGCACGGGGCCCGAGCAGTCGTCGGCCTCGCAGACCACGATCTCGGCCCCCACCTCGGCGATGCGGGCGGCCAGGGCCTCGGCGTTCAGGAGCTGCAGCGGCTGGTGGTCGATCCACGGGTCGTGGACGACGTCGGCCACGCCCTCGAGCGTGGCCATGCCCTCCCCTCGGAAGGGCGCGGTGACCAGGGCCTTGGGTCGGCTCACGGCCGAGACACTAGGGCGGGGGCGCGGCGGCATCGGGCGAGGGGGGACCGGCACCCGTCACCAGGGGCCCGACGTGGCGCGGGCGGATCAGTCCGGCGGCCAGCCACGCCTGCAGCGCCACGGTCAGGGTCTCCTCGGCCGGTCGCGGGATCACCCCCAGGGCGGGGAGGTCGTCGTCGGTGCCCGGCCAGTGGGTGACCAGCGTCATCGCCTCCTCGGTCATCGTCGGGTCGATCGGCACCACCCGGGCCACGGTGTCGAGCGCTCGGCCGACCCCCCGCAGCAGGGCCGGTGGGATCGGCGGGGCCGGGTACCGGCGTCCGGTCAGGCGCCGCAGGTGGTCGGCCAGCTCGGGGAGGGTGAGGCAGTGTCCGCCGGCCATGATCCAGGTCGGGTGGTCGCCGGGGGTGAACAGTCGGGCGTGGACGAGGGCGAGGTCCCGGACGTCGATGAGCGAGAGGGCGGCCCGGCGCGTCGGCATCACACCACCGCGCACGAACGCCGCCATCGAGGTGGAGGTCTCGCCCAACGACTCGCCGGCGGCGGGGCCGATCACCCCTGCCGGGTAGGTGACGTGGACCGGGGCGCCGGCGGCACCGAGGTCCCGGGCGACCTGATCGGCCGCCGCCTTGGCCCCGGCGTAGCCGCCGGCCCGGGTGAGGTCGGCGGCGGTCGTGAGCGGCCGGGTCGGATCGACCAGCAGGGCGCTGGTGCTCGACACGTGCACCAGCGGACCCAGTCCGGCCTCGGCGGCGGTGACGAGCACGGTGCGGGTGCCCACGGCGTTGACCCGTCGGGTCTCGGCGGCGTCACGACGGCTGAGCGACACCGCACCCGCCGTGTGCAGGACGGCCTCGCAGCCGGCCAACGCCCGCCGCACGGCGTCGGCGTCGGTGATGTCGCCCGCCACGACGTCGTCGGGCACGACGCCGGTGGCGGCGGCGACCCGGTCGAGCTTGGCCCGGTCCCGCACCAGCAGCCGCACCTGGTGGCCGGCGGCCTGGAGGGCCCGGGCGCTGTGGGCGCCGACGAAGCCGCTGGCCCCGGTCACGAGGACCTTCACGGTGGCACCGTCGGGGCCCGGTCGAGCAGTGCGGCCAGCTCGTCGGCGACCAGGTCGGCCAGGTCGTCGAGGTGATCGGCGGCGGACCGGTACGCGTGCACGCTGACCGAGAAGTCCTCGCCGTAGCTCCACCCGGTGATGTTCAGCCCGAAGTGGCCCGCCAACGGCCCGACCGAGCGCAGCTCCACGACGGGGTGGCCGACCAGCGAGAAGGCCCGGGGGCCGCGCACGCTGGACACGATCAGGTTGTAGGCGGGGCCGACCGAGCGCTCGCGCCGCTCCATGAGCCGGATGAGCCCGCCGTTGAGGCGCGGGTACCGCTGCCAGTCGGGGAGCAGACGGGGGTCGCGGTCGGTGGCGCGTCGGGTCGAGGCGGCGCTGGCTTGCACGGCCCGGAGGCGCTCGAGGGGGTCGACCAGGTCGGTGCCGAGCGACAGGTACAGGGTGGTCACGGCGTTGCCGTGCCGGTGGCGCCGTTCCGGGAGGGCGGCGGGCACCGTCGAGGTGAGGGCGGCGGTGGGCGGTTCGCCGAGGCCGTCGAGGTGACGACGCACGGCGCCGCCCGCCACGGTGAGGAAGACCTCGTTGAGCGTGGCCCCGGTGGCGCGCCGGGCCGCCTGCAGGTCGGCCATGGCGAGGGTCGTGAACGCGACCCGGCGCTGGGGCTCGGGCTCGCCGTTGAAGCGGGTGGTCGGCCCGGCGAAGGCGCCGGTGACGGGCTGACCCCCGTCCCGGGCGACCGCCGCCTCGGAGCGCAGGAACCGGGCGAAGCGCAGGCCCTGGCCGGGCAGTCGGACCAGCTCGCGGGCCCCGTCGGCCAGGACCGTGGCGGCGACGGTGGCCCGGCCCGGCCGGGGCGGCACCGGCGGGGGCGGTGGCGCCCCGTCGGCGATGGCCTCCCAGATGGCCACGCTCGCCCCGCCGTCGCCGACGACGTGGTGGACCTGGAACACCAACGCCGCCCGACCGCCGGCCAGGCCGGTCAGGTGCCACAGGTGCCAGAGCGGTCGACGGCGGTCCAGCCGCCCGCCGCACAGGTCCGAGAGGGTGGCCCGCAGTTCGGCCTCGCCACCGGGGCCGGGCAGTTCCCGGTGGGTGACGTGGTGCTCCAGTCGAGGGGGGCCGCCGTCGACCCACACGGGGCGGCTGCCGGGCAGGCCGGCGAGCACGAGGCGGAAGGGCTCCTGGGGGGCGACGACCTCGGCGACCCAGCGGTCGACGACCTCGGCCCCCAGGGCGCCGTCGACGATCGCCACCTTGAGCGTGTGCATCGGCCGGTCGGGCCGCTCCTGGGCGAGATGGAAGAGGTCCGGGCCGTCGAGGCGCCGCATGGTCAGCCCCCTCGGCCCCTCACCCGGTGGCCGACACGTCGCCCTCGAGGGTGACCCGGTTGTCCTCCGAGCAGGAGAACCCCTCCTCGGGCAGGTACCGGGCGAACTCGCCGTCCTGCACCTGCAGGATCATGATGCAGTCCGAGCCCTGGTTCTCGGAGGGGTCGGTCGGGGCGTGGAGGCCCCCGCCGTCCCAGTCGCTGACCGACGCCGCCGTCTCGAGCACGCAGGTGCGGGTGAGGTCGCCGTCGTCGTCGCACTGGTCGGCGGCCTGGGCGAAGAGGAGCCAGGCCGACATGCTCTGCACCCCGAGGAGGGCGGCCTCGCCGCCGACCTCGGCGACGAGGTCCAGGTAGAGCTGGGTCGCCGGGTTGTCGGCGCTCTCCTCGAAGGGAACGGTCGACGAGCGGACGAAGGTGCCGTCGGCGGCGGGGCCGGCGGCGTCGAGGTAGCTCTGGTCGTAGAAGTTGGCGTCCTGGGCCACCACCTCGGGGTCCCAGCCGATCTCGTCCATGGCCTGCTGGAACTGGGCCAGGAACTCGCCGTCGCCGACGAAGTTGAGCCACTCGACGCCGTCGTCCTGCATGGCCGCGGCCAGGGGGGCCCAGTTGGCCTCGCCCAGCACGTTGTAGGTGAGCTCGGACACGATGGTGCCGCCGATGGCCTCGTAGGCCTCCTTGGTGCGCTCGGCGATGAGGCTCAGGGTGTCGAAGTCGGCGTTGATCACCCCGACGTGGTCGAGGGCGTCGGGGTGCTCCTCGGCGAGGAGGAGGAGGTCGCCCACGGGGAACTCGTCCTGGGGGTTGGGGACGGGCTGGACCGTTCGGCGCTCGATCACCTGGTCGTGGCCGACGCCGCCGCCCTTCTCGGGCGTGGCGGCGTAGGCGGCGATGTCGATCAGGCCACAGGTCTGGCCCGTGGTGGCCCACTCACTGTCCTGGGCGCCGCCGCCACCCACCAGGGCGAAGACCTGGTCGCAGGCCTCGCGCACACGGGGCGCGTAGTCGAAGATGGCGGCGTCGTACTCGGTCAGCTCGAGCTGGCGGCCGTTGATGCCGCCCTGCTCGTTGCACCAGGCCACGAAGGCCTGACTGGCGTCGAAGAGCTCCTGGTTGAGTCCCGGTCGCCCGCTGAAGCCGGGGTCGGAGATCGTGCCCACGGCGAGCGTCTCGGCCCCGACGCCCAGGGCGTCCGCGCCGGTGCCGGCGGCGGGCTCGGATCCGTCACCCTCGGTGCAGGGGCTGGGCAGGGTGCCGAAGGTGGTCTCGCCGTCCGCCGGCGCCGTGCTGGTCGCCGTGGCCGCCAGGTCGGAGGTGTCCTCGCCCCGGTCCGTGCTGCAGCCGGCCGCCAGCAACGTGGCGGCGACGAGCAGGGCCGTGGCCAGGCGAACCCGGTTTCCCCCCATTGGTGGTGTTCCTCTCGGTGGTGGTGCTACTTCGACATCCCGCCGGACACGGAGATGTCGTCGCCCGTCACGAAGGACGAGGCGTCGCTGGCCAGGTACAGGACCGGGCCCACGATCTCGTGCGGGTCGGCCACCCGCTTCATGAGCGTCCCCGAGGCGATCAGGTCGCGGAAGCCGGGTGCGGCGGCGGCCGCGCCGGCGACCATCTCGCTCTCGAACGGGCCGGGGGAGAGCAGGTTGACCCGCACGCCCCAGTCGATCCACTCCTGGGCCATGGTCATGGTCAGGTTGCGCAGGGCGGCCTTCGACGCGCCGTAGGCCGAGACCGACGGGCCGGCGTGGTAGGCGGCCATGCTCGCCACGTTCACGATGCTGCCGCCGCCGCCGTCACGCATCACCGGGGCGACGCACTGCGACATCCGCAGGGGACCCTCGAGGTTGACGCTGAAGATCTTGCGCCAGATGTCGAGGGTCATGTCGCTCGGCGTCTGGCGGGTGGGGCTGATCCCGGCGTTGTTGACCAGGACGTCGATGCGGCCGAAGCGGGCCACGACGGCGTCGACGAAGGCGGGGACGGCGTCCCAGTCGCCGACGTGGCAGGCCAGTCCGAGGGTCTCGGCCCCGGTGGCGGCGGCGATGGCCGTGGCCTCCTGGTCGCACAGGTCCTGCTTGCGGCTGCTCACCACGACCGCGGCACCGGCGCCGGCCAGCCCCTCGGCCATGGCCCGTCCGATGCCCTTGGTCGAACCGGTCACCACGGCGACCTTGCCGGTCAGGTCGAACAGTCCTGCGGGCGTGGTCATGGTGCTACCATAACACTGTTATGAGCACCCTCGACCTGGCGGACGTGCTCCGACCGTGTGCCCCGCCGGTGATCATCGACGACGTGTACGACGACGCCCAGTACGAGGCGATCGTGGAGGTGGTGAAGGGCCGGGGTCCGTGGCGGACGATCATCGGCCAGCACTTCGAGACGGTGGACGAGATGGTCGCCACCATCACCGGGGTGGTGCCCGAGGACCACGGCATGGAGCTCGACCACTTCACCGGACCGCTCTTCCGGGGCTTCCTGGCCCAGAACTCGACCGTCCTGTACCCGGAGCTGTTCGACGCCTTCTACAACGAGCGGTTCGTCGACCGGATCAAGGACTACTGGGGGTGCGCGTACGCGCGGCCGACGATGATGTTGTTCAACCTCAGCGGTCCCAACGACATGGGCTCCCACGCCCATCTCGACGCCGTGACCTTCCGTGGCGTGCGGATCGAGAACACCCCGGTGTGGCTCCAGAACGTCATGGCCAAGTCGGGTCTGTTCACCGACTACCTCGTGAAGATGGGTCAGATCATCACCTGGTGGTGGCGGGGCGAGGAGGGGACCTTCACCTACTGGCCCGACGGCCCCCACCAGCCGCCACGGCGGCTCGAGCACCCGCTCTGGAACAAGGGCATCGTCGTCCAGAACGAGCTGATGTTCCACCGGGGGGACTCCCAGGGGCGACCCGAGGAGCGCGTCCACCGCGGGGTCAAGGCCCGATCGCTGCTCCACCACGACGCCGGTGCCGGCGAGTGGGTGGTCACCACCGACGGCGACGAGGTCCTGCGCTACCCGCCCGAGCAGATGCGCCTCCTGGTGCACTGGAACGCCGAGCTCTACGCCGACGAGGCCGAGTTGCACAAGGTGATGGACCACACCGACGACCTCACCCACCAGCAGGTCGTGGACACCCTGCTCGCCGACCTCCGGGCCCGAGGGGTGAACGTGGCCGAGCCCAGCGACCCCTTCCACGACGTGGACTGGATCCAGGCCCTGATCCACACCTACACGATCGCCCCCACGACCGACTGGCGGAGCTGAGGCGGTCGGTCAGGCCTCGATGGCCCGGACGAAGCGCCGGGTGAGCTCGCCCCAGGCCTCGGCGTCGGGCGGCTCCAGCCCGAGGCCCTCGATCACGCCGAGACCCAACTCCATGCTCCACAGCATGAGCACCACGGCCCGCATGTCGAGCCCGGCCTCGAGCTCCCCCCGGTCGGCCGCCGCCTCGTACTCGCGCACCCACTCGGTCAGGCGGGTGGTCTGCTCGGCCCGGAGGTGGTCGCGGACCACCGGGTCGTTGCGGGCGGCCACCGAGCCCTCGACGAGCAGGGCCCGGAGGTCGGCGCGCTCGGCCACCCGGGTGTTCAGCTCGGTCAGGTAGTCCCGGAAGGTCGTCGCGGGCAGGCCCCGTGAGCGGTCGACGTCGGTGGCCACCCGGGCGTCGATGGCCTCGACGAGCAGTTCGGCCTTGTTGCGGAAGTGGGCGTAGATGGCCCCGGTGGTGAGGCCCATGCGTTGCGCCAGGTCCCGGACGGTGACCCCGGCGTACCCCTCCTCGGCGAACACGGCCGTGGCCAACTCGAGGAGGCGGTCCCGCGTGAGCGACGGGGGTGCCGAGTGGTCGTCACTCGGCTCCGCGACCCCGTCCGGCATGGCCGGGATCGTACCGACGGAGGGGTTCGGCGCCGTCCGGACTGCTGTGCGATGATGTGCGATCACACACAGTGACCATCTCGAGGAGGTCCGGGTGGACGACCAGGTCGCCGGGCTGTTGGCCCGCTCGCACCGGTTGGGCGCCGACCCGACCGTCACCAACTACGGGGGTGGCAACACCTCGTGTGCGACGACCGCCATCGATCCGGTGACCGGCGAGCCGGTCCCGGTCCTCTACGTCAAGGGCTCCGGTGGCCACATCGGCGACCTCACCGAGTCCGGTCTGGCCGTGCTCGATCTCGGGCGGGTGCGGCGGCTGGCCGAGCAGTACCCCGGCCCGGACCGGGAGGACGAGATGGTGGAGCGATGGGACTTCTGCCGGTTCGGCGCCGGCGGTGCCGCCCCGTCGATCGACACGGCGATGCACGCCTTCGTCGACGCGCCACACGTCGACCACCTCCATCCGGACGCGATCATCGCCATGGCCGCCGCCCGGGACGGCGAGGCCCACACTGCCGCCTGCTTCGGGCGCGAGGTGGCCTGGGTGCCCTGGCGCCGCCCGGGCTTCGAGCTCGGCCTCCAGGTCGCCGCCCTGGCCAACGACAACCCGAGCCTGAAGGGCGTGGTCCTGGGCGGCCACGGGCTGACCACCTGGGGCGCCACCGCCGCGGAGTGCGAGGCGGTGTCGCTCGACACCATCCGGCGGGCCGAGCGCTTCATCGCCGAACATGGTCGGGCCGATGCGCTGGGTCCGGTGCGGCCGGGCTTCGAGGCCCTCCCGGAGGACGAGCGCCATGCGCTCGCCGCCCGCCTGGCCCCGGTGCTGCGAGGGCTCTGCTCGACGGACCGGCGGGTCGTGGGCCGCTATGACGACTCGCCGGAGGTGCTGGACTTCATCGCCCGCGAGGCCGTCGAGCGCCTGGGACCGTTGGGGACCTCCTGCCCGGACCACTTCCTGCGCACCAAGGTCCGGCCCCTGCTGCTCGATCGGCCGCCGACCGCACCCCTCGACGAGCTGATCGAGCGGAGCCGGGTGCTGCACGCCGAGTACCGCGAGGAGTACGCCGCCTACTACCGGCGTCATGCCGATGCGTCCTCGCCCGCCATGCGGGGGGCCGACCCGGTCATCGTGCTGGTCCCGGGCGTGGGGATGTTCAGCTTCGCCCCCGATGCCGCCGCCGCCCGGGTGGCGGGCGAGTTCTACCGCAACGCCATCAACGTCATGCGGGGCGCCGAGGCGCTCTCGGCGTACGCGCCGATCCCCGAGTCCGAGAAGTTCGGCATCGAGTACTGGGAGCTGGAGGAGGCGAAGCTCCGTCGGCTGCCCGCCCCCGCACCCCTCGCCGGTCGGGTGGCGCTGGTCACCGGTGCCGCTTCGGGCATCGGGCGGGCCACGGCCCGTCGGCTGGCCGACGAAGGGGCCGCCGTCGTGGTCGCCGACCGTGACCAGGCGGGGGCCTCCGTGGTGGCCGCCGAGCTCGGGGGGCCGGACCGGGCCACCGCGGTGGCCGTCGACGTGGTCGAGGAGGAGGCCGTGGCCGGTGCGGTGGCCGCCGCGGTCCGGGCCTACGGCGGGGTGGACCTGGTGGTGAACAACGCCGGCCTGTCGGTCTCCAAGCCTCTGCTCGACACCACGGCCGCCGACTGGGACCGTCAGCACGACGTCATGGCGCGGGGCTCGTTCCTCGTCAGCCGGGAGGCGACCCGGGTGATGGCGGCCCAGGGTCTGACCGCCGATGTCGTCTACATCGTGTCCAAGAACGGCGTGGTGGCGGGCCGGGACAATCTGGCCTACGGGGCGGCCAAGGCCGATCAGGCCCACCAGGTGCGTCTCCTCGCCACCGAGTTGGGGTCGCTCGGGATCCGGGTCAACGGCATCAACCCCGACGGTGTGGTCCAGGGCTCGGGCATCTTCGCCGACGGTTGGGGTGAGGAACGGGCCAAGGTCTACGGGGTGGCGCCCGAGGAGCTGGGGCGCTTCTACGCCGGTCGCACCCTGCTCGGCGAGGAGATCCTCCCGGAGCATGTCGCCGCCGCGGTCTTCGCCCTCTGTGCCGGCGACCTCAACGTCACCACCGGCACCATCATCCCTGTCGACGGCGGCGTGCCGATGGCCTTCCTCCGTTGACCCCCACCAGGAGGCACCGATGATCGATTCCGATCGCATCGCCGAGGAGAACGAGGCCCAGCGGGCCTGGCACGAGGCCGACCTGGCCCATGCCCTCGAGGTCCTGGGCCGCCAGGGCCTCGACGGGGAGGCGGTCATCGCCGAGGTGGCCCGATTCAGCGTGGCCGCCCCGTCGTGGGCCGTGGGCACCGGGGGGACCCGCTTCGGGCGCTTCCCCGGTGGGGGGGAGCCGCGGACCACCGAGGAGAAGCTCGATGACGTGGCCGCCCTCAACGCGGTCACCGGCGCCAACCGCACCGTGAGCCTCCACGTGCCCTGGGACGACCCGCAGGATCCCGAGGCCCTCCGTCGCCACGCGGAGGGCCTCGGCCTGGGGTTCGACGCGATGAACTCCAACACCTTCCAGGACAACCGCTCGACCACGGCCGACGGGACGGTGTCCTACAAGTTCGGGAGCCTGGCCCACACCGACCCAGGGGTCCGGCGCGCCGCCATCGACCACAACCGGGCGGTGATCGACCTCGGCGCCCGGCTGGGATCCACGGCGCTCACCGTCTGGCTGGCGGACGGCACCAACCACCCGGGCCAGGCCGACTTCCGCGGCCAGTTCGAGCGGGTGGTCGACGGTCTGGCCCAGATCCACGACCACCTCCCTCCCGACTGGATGCTCTTCACCGAGCACAAGCCGTACGAACCCGCCTTCTACTCGTCGGTCAACAGCGACTGGGGCAGTTCGCTGCTGCTGGCCCAGGGGGCGGGCGATCAGGCCCGTTGCCTCGTCGACCTCGGCCATCACCTGCCCAACGCCAACATCGAGCAGATCGTGTCCCGCCTGGCCATGGTGGGGCGCCTCGGTGGCTTCCACTTCAACGACTCCAAGTACGGCGACGACGACCTGACGGTCGGCTCCATCACGCCCTTCCAGCTGTTCCTGATCGTGAACGAGCTGCTGGCGGCAGGCGGTGGGGCCATGCCCGATCTCGCCTACATGATCGACGAGAGCCACAACCTGAAGGACCCGTTGGAGGACCTGATCCAGGCCACCGACGCGATCCAGCACACGCTGGCCCTGGCGTTGTGCATCGACCGGGAAGGGCTGGCGTCGGCCCAACAGGACAACGACCCCGCGCGGGCGGCCGAGGTCCTCCATCGCGCCTACCGCACCGACGTCCGTCCGCTGGTCGCCGAGGCCCGCCGCCGCAACGGCGCCGCCCTCGACCCCCTGGCCGCGTTCCGGGCGGTGGGGTACCGCTCGGCCACCATCGCCGAACGGGGCCACGACACCGTGGCCAGCGGCCTCTAGCGCATGGCGGCGACTGCCCCCGAGTGGGTCGCCGCCGTGGACTTCGGTGCCACGTCGGTCCGGGTCTGCCGGATCGGCCTGGGTGACGGCACGCCGGAGGTCGAGGTCGTGCACCGCCGGACGCACCAGGCGATCCGCGACGACGACGGCACGCTTCGTTGGGACTGGCCCCGTCTGGTGGAGGCCATGGAGGCCGGGCTGGGTGCCGCCCTCGACCGGGGGCCGCTGGCCTCGATCGGCATCGACACCTGGGGGGTCGACTACGGGCTCCTGGACCGGGCGGGTTCCCTGGTCGAGCTGCCCATCTCCTACCGCGACGGGCGCACGGCGGCCTACCGGACCGTGGTCGAGCGCCTCGGCGCCGAGGTGCTCTGGGACCGGACCGGCCTCCAGCTCCAACCCTTCAACACCCTCTTCCAGCTCGCGGCCCACGATCGCCGCACCCTCGGCCGCGCCCGGCACCTCCTGCTGCTGCCCGAGCTGCTCGTCCATCACCTCACCGGTGCCGTCACCGGCGAGGCGACCTCGGCCGGTACGACCGGGCTGGTCGACCTCGACACGGGCGACTGGGCGGTCGACCTGGTCGACGCCGTGGGGGTCGACCCGTCCCTCCTCCCGCCGATTGCCGAGCCCGGGGCACCGGTGGGGACCTGGCGGGGCGTGCCGGTGCACCTGGTCGGGGGCCACGACACGGCGTCGGCCGTGGCCGGCATGGGGCCGGCCCGGGCCGGAACGGCCTTCGTCTCGGCCGGGACCTGGTTCCTGGTCGGAGCCGAACGTGACCGGCCGGACCGTTCGGCGGCGGCCCGAGCGGCGAACTTCACCAACGAGGTCGCCGTCGGCGGGGGGTTCCGCGTGCTCCGCAACCTGGCCGGCGGCTGGCTGGTCGAGCGCTGTCGGGCCCAGTGGGGCGGTGTGCCGGTGGTGGAGCTCCTGGCCGCCGCCGCCGATGCGCCGCCCGGCCCGACCATCGATGTCGCCGACCCCCGGTTCCTCGACCCGGCCGACATGGTCGCCGAGATCACCACCGCCGCCGGCGTGGCCGACGATGCCGCGCCCGGCACGGTGATGCGGGTCATCATCGAGTCGATGGCCGCCGGCATCGCCACCACCCTCGAGCACTTCACCGACGTGGACGAGATCGCCATCTTCGGTGGCGCCGCCAACTGGGATCTGTTGCGGGAGCGGGTGGCGGCGCGCACCCGATGCCGAGTCCGCCGGGGGCCGACCGAGGCCACCGCCGTGGGCAACGCCTTGGTGCAAGGGGTGGCCATCGGCCGCTACGCCGACCTGGGGGCGGCGCGGCGGAGCCTGGCGGGGGTCGGGTCATGAGCCTGAGCGCCTTCGACCGGTTGGCCCGGGTGAAGGAGGTCGTCGACGGTGCCGGCCGGGCGCGGGTGGCCGACCTGGCCGCCGACCTCGGGGTCAGCGAGATGACGATCCGCCGCGACCTCGATGATCTCGCCGCCGACGGACTCGTGCGGCGCGTCCGGGGCGGGGCGGTCGCCGTCGGCCCCCAGCCCTTCGCGGAGCGCTTCGCCCGCCACGGCCGGGCCAAGGAACGCATCGCGGCCAAGATCCTCGGCCTCGTCGGCGAAGGTGGCGCCATCGGCCTGGACGCCTCCTCCACCCTGCAGCGGGTGGCCGTGCGGATCGGCCCCGTGCCCGACCTGACGGTGGTGACCAACGGGCTGGACACCTTCACGGCCCTCACCGGGCGCTCGGGGGTGACGGCGCTGCTCACGGGCGGCGAGCTCGACGATCGGACCGGGAGCCTGGTCGGCCCGTTCGCCACGAGGGCCGCCGGCGACCTGCTCCTCCGTCGGTTCTTCACGTCGGCCGCCGCCGTCGACCCGGCGCAGGGATCGACGGAGGCCACCCTCGAGGACAGTGAGGTCAAACGGGCCCTGGCCGCGGCCAGTGCCGAGGTGATCCTGGCCGTCGACAGCTCGAAGCTGGGTCAACGGGCGCCGGCGGCCACCTTCCGGCCCGAGCAGGTCACCCTGCTCGTCACCGAACTGGATCCCGACGACGCTCGCCTCGACCCGTACCGGGATCGGTGGCAGATCCGGTGACCCGGCGCCCTCGCCGTCACCCGACCAGGATCGAGTGCCGGTGCTCGATGTCGGTGGCCGACCGTCCCACCCACACCTCGTAGACCCCGGGCTCGACCCACCAACCCGGACCCCGACCGGTCGGCGGGGCGGCCGACGCCTCCTGTCCGGGCGGGGCCTCGAAGGCGGTGACGGCGTGGTCGTCGCCCAGGTCCCAGCGGGCGAAGGCGCGGTCGTCGAAGGCCAGGTCCACGACGGTGTCCTCACCGGCAGCGAGGTGGACCTTGGCGAAGGCCTTGAGCTCCTTCGGGGGCCGATCGACCGACGGGGAGACCGGGTGCACGTAGGCCTGGATGACCTCGCTGCCGGGCCGGTCGCCCGTGTTGGCGACGGGGACCCGCAACGTGAACGGCTGCCCGGGCGCCAGCCGGTCGGGTGCGTCGACGGGGGCCCCGATGGCGAAGGTCGTGTACGACAGTCCGTGCCCGAACGGGTAGGTCACGGGCAGGGCGCGGTGGTCGTACCACCGGTGGCCCACGAAGACGCCTTCGCCGTAGTGGACCAGATTGGCGTCCGGGCGGAACCGGCCGTGGGCCGGTGTGTGCTCGAGGCGGGTCGGGATCGTGATCGGGAGCCGACCTCCCGGCTCCTCGTCGCCGACCAGCACGGCCGCCAGCGCCGGGGCCATCTCCTGGCCGCCGAACCAGACCTGCAGGATGGCGGCCACGTCGTCGCGCCAGGGGAGGAGCACCGGCGCCCCGGTGTTCACCACCACGACGGTGCGGGGGTTGGCGGCGGCGACAGCGGCGACGAGGGCGTCCTGGGCGCCCGGCAGCCCGAGGTGCGGTCGGTCCCGGCCTTCGGTCTCCCAGGTGTCGTCACTGCCGACGACGACCACAGCCACGTCAGCGGTGGCCGCCAGCGCCGCCGCCCGTTCGATGCCGTCGTCGGGGACCACCGGGGCACAACCCACCCGGGCTCCGGTGACGAAGGTGGCGTCACGGTTGGACAGCTCGATGGTGACCGCGTACGCGCGGCCCGCCTCGAGCTCGCGGTCCACGGTGATCTCCGCGCTGCCCAGCCCGAAGAACGCATCGCCGGGAGGGATGTCCTGGGTCGTGCCGTCGAGGACCACGTCACCGTCGAGGAGCAGCCGGGCCCGGCCGCCCTGGGCGAGGGTCCACCGGTGGGGCCCGTTGACCTGGGTGGTGAAGGTGGCCTCCGCCCGGAGCGACCACGCGGCGCCGGGGGGCACCACCACCTCGGGCTCGAAGTACAGGAGCGAGGTGTCGGCGGCGGTGGTGCGGCCGATCTCCTCACCGCTCCAGTCGTCGGTGGCGAACCAGGCCACGACCAGGCCATCGCCGCCATCCGGTGAGCGGAGGCTCGTCCCGTCGAGCACGGGTGAGGTCGTGCCCAGGGCACAGCCCGGTTCGTAGGTCACGGTCACCCGGGTGGCGAGGCGCTCGCTGATGGCGTTCAGGGGCGAGATCCGCCGGTGCGCCCGAACGGCGGCCGAGCCGCCCCCGGTGATCTGGGCCCGACCGGCGTTGGGGCCGATCACGGCGATGGAGCCCAGCCCGTCGGCCTGGAGCGGGAGGGTCCCGTCGTTGTGCAGGAGGACCATCGCCGCCGCGGCCGCGTCGTGCAGGGTGGCCCGAACGGCCGGCGTGTCGACCGTCGGGGGTCGAACGGCGTCGATGCCCGGCTCGTCGAGCGCGCCGACCTGGTCCAGGACCTGCAGGAGACGACCGACCGACCGGTCCACCACGGCGGCGTCGACCTCGCCGGCCCGCACGGCCTCGGCCAGGGCCGGGCCGTAGGCGCGACCGGGGCCGGGCATCTCGAGGTCGAGTCCGGCGCGGGCGGCGGCCGCCGTGTGGGCGCCGGCGAACCAGTCGGTGACGACCAGCCCGTCGAAGCCCCACTCGTCGCGAGCGACGGCCAGCAGGTCGGCGTGCTCGCTGCACCAGGTCCCGTTGAGGCGGTTGTACGCGGTCATGAGGCCGGTGGCGCCGCCCTCGCGGATTGCCAGCTCGAACGGGAGGAGGTATAGCTCGCGCAGGGTCCGCTCGTCGATGCGGCTGTCCGCCGTCATGCGCTGCTCCTCGGACTCGTTGCCGGCGAAGTGCTTCACCGTGGTGACGATGCCGTTGCCCTGGGCCCCGCGGACGAACGCGGCCGCCAGGCGGCCGGTGAGCAACGGGTCCTCGGCGTAGGACTCGAAGGTTCGACCACCGAGCGGTGACCGATGCAGGTTCACCGTCGGCGCCAGCAGGATCGGACAGCCCTTCGCCCGGGCCTCGCGGCCGATGATCGCGCCCACGGCGGAGACCACCTCGGGATCCCAGGTCGCCCCGAGGGCCGTGCCGCACGGGGCCGCGGCCGACCGCTCCTGACCGACCCCGGGCACCGTGGCGCCGCGGGCCCCGGCCGGCCCGTCGCTGAGGCCGACCGAGGGGATGCCCAGGCGGGGGACGCCCACCGTGGTGAACAGGTCGGCGCCGGCCATGAGGGCGGCCTTCTCGTCCAGGGTGAGCCGTGCGACCAGCTCCCGGGCCCGGTGGGTGGTCACCGGAGGGGCCCGGGAGCCGGGGCCGGTCGCCTCATGCCGTCGGCTCGGTGTCGCTGAGCAGACGCTCCTCGGCCTCGTCGTACCGCAGCAGGTAGATGGGCAGGTTGCCATCGAGGCTGTCCGGTCCGTAGGTGGCCGAACCTCCGTCACCGGGCAGCCGGGTCTCCCCGAGGGCGTAGCCGGCCGCCCCGAAGGTGCCGTTGTTCAGCTCGTCACCGGCGGCCTCGGCGATCTGGCGGAACAGCTCGAGCTGGAGGCACGCGGCGTACACCGAGACGAACGGCTCCGGGTCGCCGGGCGGGACCGAGGCGGGATCGGGGAGGGTGACGCCGGTCTCGGCCTCGACCGGCGCCGCGCACTCGGTCATGGCCGGGTCGTCGTATTGGATCCCGGCGGTGGCGTAACCACCGCTGATCGACCCGGCCACGACGCTGGGATCGAAGCCGTCGGCCGCGGTGATGTAGGCGGCCAGCGACTCGAAGCCGGTGGCCAGCAGGCGGGGCCGGTAGGTGGTCGCCTCGAGGCCCTGCGCCGTGGTGAGGGCGGCGTTGGCGACGGTCACGACGGTGTCGATGCCCGCCGCCTCGAAGCGCTCGGCGATGACGCCGACCTGCTGCAGGGCCGCCGCCTGGTCGTCGGCGGGGGCGTCGATGATCGCGGTCTCGACCACCTCGACGTCGGCGGCCTCCAGGGCGGGGACGGTGACGTCGTCCATGAGGGCCTGGTCGTCGGCGACGGCGACCACGCCCACCGACGCCCCCTCGAAGGCGCCGTCGGTGGCGAAGGCCTCCACGAGGCGGGCGGTCACGCTCTCGGCCCCGGCCACCGTGGAGAACCACGGGGCCTCGGCCTGGTCGAGTCGGGCCTGGGAGATGACGCCCCCGATGGCCGGCGTGTCGTGCAGACCGACGTAGCAGAGCGGCGCATCGTCGATCATGAACCCGGTGACGGCGAAGACCTCCTCGTCCTCGGTGAGACGGGTGCAGGCCTCATCCGCCGGCGCGGTGCCGATGGGGACGACCGGCGCGAACACCAACTCGAGGCGACGGCCGTTGATGCCGCCGTCGGCGTTGATGTCGTCGGCCACGGTTTGGTAGGCCGCCTCGTAGTCACCGTGGTCGATGTCGACGACGTCGCCCAACGCCTCCAGGTCGACATAGGTCACCCCCAGGCGGATCGTGTCGTCGGTGACGCCGGTGGCCCGGGGGTCGGCCGGGAACGTGGCGGTCGGCGCAGTGGCCTCGGTGGCGGCCGAGGTGTCGTCCGCCCCGTCGTCGCCGCCCCCGGCGGCACAGCCGGCCGCCAGCAGCACGCCGGCGATGGCGATGGTCAGGTGTCTGGTCATGGTTCTCCCCTGGAGGGTCGTCGGTCGGTCAGGTGGTCGGTCGTCGGTCGTCGGTCGTCGGTGGTCGGTGGTCGGTGGTCGGGCCGCTGCGGGCGATGGCCCGCTCCTCGGTGCCGAGGTAGCTGGCGACGACGGCGGGGTCCTGGCGGACGGCGCCGGGCGGGCCGTCGGCGATGACGCGGCCGGCCTCGAGGCAGTAGACCCGATCGCTGATCCCCATGATCAGGGGCATGTCGTGCTCGATGATCAGCATGGCGGCGCCCAGTTCGGCCCGGATCCCGGTGATGACGGGCCCGAACGCCTCGCTCTCCCGTTGGGCCACGCCCGCGGTCGGCTCGTCGAGGCACAGCACCCGCGCGTCGAGGGCGAGCAACCCGGCCAACTCGACGATGCGACGGGTGCCCGTGGAGAGGTCCGCCACGTAGCGGTCGGCGTAGCGGCCGAGGCCGAGGAAGTCGATCAGGTCGTCGGCGCTCGCCCGGGCCGCCCGCTCCCGGCGGCGGGCCCGGGGCAGGGAGAGGGCGACGGCGAGCAGCCCGGTGCGCCCCCGCGCCTCGAGGGCGACGAGTACCACGTCCCGAACGGTCAGTTCCGGGAACAACCGCGCCGCCTGGAAGGTCCGACCCAGCCCGAGGGCCGCCCGCCGGGCCGGCCGCTCACGGCTCACGTCCTGGCCCAGCAGGCGGATCGTCCCGGTGGCGGGCACGTAGCCCCCGACGGCGTTCATGAGCGTCGACTTGCCGGCGCCGTTGGTACCGATCAGGCCGACCACCTCACCCGGTCCGACGCGGAGGGTGACCCCGTCGACGGCGGTGATCCCGCCGAAGCGGACCGTCACGTCCTCGACGGCGAGCGGCAGGGTGTCGTCCACCGACTCGCGTCGGGCGGGACGGTCGGTGCTCGGAGGTCGGCCGCCGCGCTCGACCTCGGGTGCGGGCGTCCGGCCGGCCAGCCACGTGAGGAGGGCCGTGCGGGCGTTGTAGCCGACCTGGGCCAGGCCGCCGGGGAAGTAGAGGAGCAGCACCAGGAGCCCGACGCTCGAGGTCACCAGCGGGACCAACTCCTCCTGGGGGAAGAACGCGGGCAGGCCGACCACCCATAACGCGCCGACCACCGCGCCCGAGATCGATCCCAGTCCGCCGATCACGACGATGGCGACGAGCGCCAGCGAGTCCTCGACGAGGAAGAAGCGCTCGGTGTAGGGGACCGACTGGACCGTCCCGGCCAGCAGGGCGCCGCCCAGGCCGGCGAGGGCCCCGGCCAGGGCGAAGGCGCGCAGCTTGGTGCGGGCGGCGCCGACGGTGTAGGCGGCCGCGGTGTCGGGGTTGTCCCGCACGGCGATCGTCGTGCGCCCCACGCCACTGGCGCGAAGGCGCGAGAGCACGACGACGACCACGGCCAACGTCGTCAGCACGAGGTAGTACCAGGAGCGCTGCGACGTGAGGTCGATCCCGAGCAGGTCGCCCCGGACGAAGGGCACCGACGCGCCGCTCCCACCGGTGAAGAGGGGCCGCCGGTAGAGGTACTGCTGGGCGGCCACCCCGAAGGCGAACGTGCTGACCGCCAGCAGCAGGCCCTGGAC
>CAYTJS010000027.1:0-20678 GCA_964438115.1 uncultured Iamiaceae bacterium | reverse complement strand
CTGACCCGGGCCCGGCGGGCCTACCTCGCCGCCGGGGCCGCCGACGACGGCGATGCCCTCGACGCGTCCGCCACCGCCTTCGAGGCACTGGGATCGCCCCTCTTCGCCGCCGAGGCGGCCGCCGGGGCGGCTGCGGCCCACCGACGGGCCGGTCGACCCCGGGCGGCGGCGACGAGCGGCACCCGCATGACGGGATTGCTGGCCGCCTGCCCCGGGGCCACCACGCCGCCCCTGCGCCTGAGCGGTGGCGCCGACCTCACGGCCCGCGAGCAGCAGGTGGCGGCCATGGCCGCCTCGGGCCGGTCCAACCGCGAGATCGCCGAGGAGTTGGGGCGGTCCGAGCGCACCGTGGAGAACCACCTCTACCGCGCCTTCACCAAGCTGGGGGTCAGCAGTCGCGACGACCTCCAGGTCGCCCTCGACGCCCGCGCCGCCCTCGGGGGCTAGCGTTCGGCCATGGCCGATCCGACGCGCCCCCGTGCCGCCTTCGCGCCGTGGGACCGCCGTGAGCTGCCCGGGGCCTTCTCCGTGGAGGAGACCGCCCGGCGGGTGGGGCACTACAAGTGGATCGAGATGCGCCTGTTCGAGGTGCTGGGCGGCTGGGTGGCCACGGTGCCCGAGATCGACGTGAAGCTGCGCCTCGGCACCCACTGCTACCACCACGCCTGGCACAGCGAGCTGTGGCACGACCGCCTCCCCGAGCTGCGGGAGATGGACCCCGACCGCCTGTGCGTGCCCCCCAACGACGAGCTGGTGGCCTTCGTCGACCTGCTGACCGAGCCCGAGGCGGCCGACCGCACCATCGAGAAGCTCGTCGGGGTCTACCGGGTGTTGCTGCCCCACAAGATCGCCGCCTACACGTACCACCGGAACAACACCTCCTCCATCACCGACGCCCCCACGATCCGGTCGCTGGACTTCGCCCTGCAGGACGAGCTGGCCGACTGGCGCGACGGGGAGCTGCTCATCCAGTCGCTGCTGGAGACCGATGAGGAGGTGCAGCGGGCCGCCGACCGCCAGGCCGCCCTGGAGAAGCTGCTGGTCGCTGCCGGCGGCATCGCCGGGCCCGGCACGATCGGCGACCCCTACGCCGAGCCCCAACCCACCGAGGTCACCGCCTAGGCGACCGGCCCCGAGGAGGCCCCCATGCGCAAGTCCCACCCCGTCGAGGACCTGGCCCGTGACGAGCGCTTCGTCCGGGTCGACATCCAGGACCGGATGTCGGATCCCCGCTCGCCGCAGCACAGCCGGATGCGGACCAAGGCCCGATTGACGCCGGAGCGGCCCGACGCCTCCGATGCCGCCCGGGCCCTCATGCACGGCATCTTCGTGGGCGAGATCCAGGCCATGGAGGGCGCCGGGCGCACGTGCTGGGACTTCGACACCGGCGACGGGCGCGACGAGGCCCCCTACGCGTTGAAGCTGGACATGGCCCGCCAGGTCTGGGACGAGGCCCGCCACTGCGAGATCTCCCTCAAGCTCTCGGACTGGATGGGGACCGAGGTGGGCGAGTTCTCCGAGGGCACCTTCCTCTATGCCGCCGCCTGCAACCCCGACCCCGTCCTGCGCCTGACCGGGGTCAACCGGGCCCTCGAGGGCCTGGCCATCGACGTCTTCAACACGATGCGCGAGTTCGGCCAGCTCGCCGGTGACCCGGTGCTCGAGTTCTGCGAGGACTGGATGCTCGCCGACGAGGTCACCCACGTGAAGATGGGCTCGGACTGGCTGCGTCGCCTCACCGCCGACGACCCCGAGCGACGGGCCGCCGCCCTCGAGTTCCAGAAGGTCGTCGACAAGTTGTTCTCCCTGGGCGGGTTCCGCAGCGACGAAGACGACAGCCCCGTGAAGCTGGCCCGCCGCTTCCGCGAGCTGGCCGGCTTCGACGAGGAGGAGATCGACGAGATCGCCGACGTGGCCAGCCAGGCCCTGGCCGAGGCCCGGGCCCGCCAGGCAGCCGCCGAGGAGCTGGCGACGGCCTGATGGCCACCGTCGTGCTGCGACCCGACCGCTGGGCCCGGGTCGACTTCGACCCCGACCGCGTCCTCGCCATCGCCCAGCGGGCCGCCGACGAGGCCGGGCTGCCCGAGGCCCTGGAGGTGGTCGTCGAGGTCGACGACGCCTCCCCGCTGGGGCGAACCAGCATCGACTCGATGGACCCCGTGCTGGTGTCGCTGGAGAGCGGTGCCCTCGAGGACCCGAAGGTCCCCCAGGGCCTGTCGGAGGAGGCCGCCGCCGGCGTGCTCGGTCGCCTGCTCTTCCGGGTGGCCGACCGCCTCGGTCCCTTCGCCGACGCCCCACCCGACGACGACCTGACCCCCGCCCAGGGGGTGGCCTGGGAGGTCTGGGCCGCGGGCCGGGTGGCCCGGGCCGGGCACCAGGCCCAGCGGCAGCGCTGGCGCTACCACTTCCGCAACCGCCACGGCTTCACCGACGAGGCCGACACCGCCTTCGAGCGGCTCTGGTCCGCCGAGGCCCTCAGCTGGGCCGACGTGGCCGACCTCGGCTGATCAGGACAGGTTCGGACTGGTGGTCGCCGGTCCGAAACGGGCGCCCAGCGGGAAGGATGGGGCCATGGCCGATACCCCGACCCCCGCCACCGATCGGGTCGCCGGCCTGCTCGGCGGCCTCGACCGGGCGATGTTCCTCGTGACCGTGGCCGTCGCCGGCGAGCGGTCGGGCTGCCTGGTCGGCTTCACGACCCAGGCGAGCATCGACCCGGTGCGGTTCCTGGTGTGCCTGTCCACCGCCAACCACACCCACGCCCTGGCCGATCGGGCCGATCACCTCGTCGTCCACGGCGCCCCCGCCGACGACGAGGCCCTGGTCCGGCTCTTCGGGGAGGAGACCGGCGACGAGGTGGACAAGTTCACCCGGTGCCGCTGGCACGAGGGGCCCTACGGTCAGCCGATCCTTGAGGGGGTCCCCGCCTGGTTCGTCGGCCGCATCCGCTCCCGCCACCCCTTCGGCGACCACGAGGGCTTCCTGCTGGACCCGGTGGCCGCGTCCGGCGAGGAGCTCGACGGCGTGCTCGGCCTCCAGGACGCCCTCGACCTCGATCCCGGCCACCCCGCCTGAGCGGGGGCCGATCAGGCGGCGCCGAGCTGGAAGGCGGAGAAGGCGATGCCGGCGATGGCCACGACGGTGGACACCACGGCGAACCACAGGGCCCGGGTCTGGGCGGCCAGCTCGGTGCGGATGCCGGCCACCTCGGTGGCCACCCGCCCCTCGAGTCGTCCGAAGTCACCGCGCAGGTCGCCGAAGTCGCCGCGGAGGTCGCCGAACTGGCCCTCGAGTCGGGCGAACTCGCCGCGGAGGTCGCCGACGTCGCCGCGGAGGTCGCCGAACTGGCCCTCGAGTCGGGCGAACTCGGCGCGGAGGTCTCCGACGTCGCCGCGGAGGTCGCCGATGTCGGCCTTGAGTTCCGTGTGGACGCCGTCGATGCGCGCCCCCAGGCGGGTCTCGACGTCGTCGATGCGGCGGAGGAGACGGTCTTCGGTCTTCCGCAGGTCGGTGTCGGCCAGGCCCGCCATCAGCAGGTCGGCCCCCCGGTCGCCCCAGGTGTCACGGGCCAGGGCCCGGAGCTCGGCGCGGTCGTCGGCATCGGAGGTCATTGTGGTCGCTCCCGGTCGTCGGGTCCATCGAGGCGAGCCATGGGCCGGCTGCGAGCCAGGCGACGAACGTACCGGTGCCCAGTGACACCGCGAGCCGGTCAGGCCAGGTCGTGGGCGCTGATGGCCTCGTAGAGGTCGATCTCGGGGGCCGCGGTGAGCAGGCCCCGGCACGCCTGCGCCATCTCGACCATGTCGGCCGAGTCGAAGTGGGCCTGCTGGTCCTCGGGCCGCGCCCACTTCTCGATGACGACCAGGCGGCCCGGGCGGGTGACCGAGGCCACCAGGTCCACGTTGCGGCAGCCGGGGTGGCCGCGGGTGAGCACGACGTACTTGGCCAGGACCCCGAGGAGGGCCTCGGGGTCGGCGGCGTCGAAGGCCAGGACCACGACCGTCAGCTCGACCTCGCCATCGCCCACGCCGGAACCTCAAGAGGAGGGGTGCTCGGGCCGAAGCCACAGGGGAACGGTCGGCCCCGGTGGGGCCACTTGACCGCATCGGTATCGTAGGCACGGCCAGCCGATGGCCACGGGATCCCCCGTTGCCCTCGGTGCCGTCCATCGAGGTTCCACCAGGCCAGGGGAGACGGTCGTTGCCCAAGGAGCGTGTCGAGCGGGACGAGGAAGACCTCGTTCGTCTCTACCTCACTGACATCGGGCAGTACCCACTGCTCACCAAGGACGACGAGGTCCGCCTCGCCCAGCTGATCGAGGGCGGCACCGCCGCCCGCGAGGAGCTGGACACGGCCACCTCGCTGACCCCGGCCCGCAAGCGCGAGCTGCGCAAGGCGCTGCGCGCCGGCGAGGATGCCGAGCGCACCTTCGTGCAGTCCAACCTGCGTCTGGTCGTCTCGATCGCCAAGAAGTACCAGGCGTCGGGCCTGCCCCTGCTGGACCTCATCCAGGAGGGCAACCTCGGCCTGATGCACGCCGTCGAGAAGTTCGACTGGCGCAAGGGCTTCAAGTTCTCCACCTACGCCACGTGGTGGATCCGTCAGGCCATCACCCGTGGCATCGCCAACACCGGGCGCACCATCCGTCTCCCGGTGCACGCCGGCGACACCCTGGCCCGGCTGCAGAAGGCCCGGTCCCGGCTGGAGCTGAAGTTCGGTCGCCCGGCCACCTTGGCCGAGTTGGCCGCCGAGGTCGAGATGCCCGAGGACAAGGTGACCGAGGCCCTGCGCTTTGCCGCCGAGCCCCTCTCGCTGTCCGAGCCTCTGCGCGAGGACGGTGACGCCGAGCTGGGCGACGTGGTCGAGGACCGTTCGGCCGAGTCGCCCTTCGAGGTGGCCGCGACCGCCCTGCTCCCCGAGGAGATCCAGCGCCTGCTGGCCCCGCTCGACGAGCGTGAGCGCGAGATCCTGAAGCTGCGCTTCGGCCTCGACCGAGGCGAGCCGCGCACCCTCGAGGAGGTCGGTGAGCACTTCAACCTGACCCGGGAGCGGATCCGCCAGATCGAGGCCCGGGCCATGTCGAAGCTGCGCCACCCGAGCAGCGACACCGGCGCCCGCGACCTGCTGGCGGTCTGATCCCGACGCACTAGCGTCGGTCCTCCGTCGAGGAGGGACCCGTGGGTCAGATCATCACCGACGCCGAGCTGGTCGAGCTCGAGATGCTCGTGCAGGAGGCCCTGCGCACCGGAGACCGCTCCGCCCTGGACCTGCGGGGCTTCGGGGTCACCAGCGTGGTGCTGGCCGCGCCGGTCGACGCCCCCCGGGCGGCGTGCAAGCGGGTGCCCCCGTTCCTCTCCGTCGAGGCCTTCGAGCGCTACCGGGCCGTGGTCGAGCGCAACGTGGAGGAGTTGCGCCGGGCCGGGGTAGGGGTGGTCGAGACCGAGGTGCGCCTGGTCGAGCACGGCGGGCACCGGGCGGGCTACGTCGTGCAGCCCCTGTTGCCGGCCGAGGCCCTGGCCGAGGCCATCCTGAAGGCGGCCGAACCCAGCGCCGACCATCCCCTCGTCGTCGCGATGGTGGACACGACCCTCCGGGGCACGACGGCGACCCGGGGGGTGGACGCCCAGGTGGGCAACTGGGCGATGGTCGACGGCGAGCTGACCTACATCGACGTCACCACCCCGTTCTCCGTCGACGAGCACGGTGACATCGAACTCGACCTCGATGTCTTCCTCCAGGCCGGCCCGCCGATCATGCGGCCGCTCTACCGGCGGGAGCTGCCCACGTCGATGAAGCGGTGGCTCGACCCCCGCCACGCCCTCGTCGACCTGGTCGGCAACCTCTACAAGCTGGACCTCGACGACTGGGTCGAGCCGATCATCGAGGCCACCCGGGGGCGGGTCGAGCCCGAGATCACCGTCGAGGAGGCCCGCGAGTACTACTCGGGCGAGGTGCGGACCTGGACCATGCTCCACCGGGTCATGGCCGGCTACGAGCGGTGGCGGCGCCTGCGCCGGCGGACGCCCACCATGTTCGTGCCCCCGCCCGACTACGACCCGGTGGCCTGGAAGGCCAAGCAGGCGGCCTGGCGGTGATCGGCCCCGGCGACTACCCGGACCGCGCGGCGGCCGAAGCCGCCTTCGCCGCCCACGTCGACCCGGCCAAGGTCGACATCTGGGCGATGGGTGACCTCCGGGTCGTGATGGGCGAGCGGGCGGGGGCGACCTTCGCCGACGCCTACGACGACCGCCGGTGGTTCAACTGTCACTGCAACGGCGGCGTGTTCAACCTGGGCCACCGCAACCCCCGGGTGGTCGACGCCCTGCGCCGGGCCCTCGACCACGCCGACGTGGGCAACCACCACCTGGTCTCGGCGTATCGGGCGGCGGCGGCCGAGCGTCTGGCCGGCACCACCCACGACCGCCTCTCGGGGGTCGTCTTCTCCGTCGGCGGCGGTGAGGCCGTCGACCTGGCCCTGAAGGTGGCGAAGGGCCACACCGGCCGCCCCGAGGTGGTGTCGGTGACCGGCGCCTACCACGGCCACACCGGCCTGGCCCTGGCTGCCGGCGACCCCCGGGACCACGCGCTGTTCGGCCACGACCTGCCTGGGTTCGTCCACGTCCCCTACAACGACCTGGCGGCCATGGACACCGCCATCGGTGACCGGACGGCGGCGGTCATCCTCGAGTCCATCCCGGCCACCGCCGGCTTCCCGATGCCGGAACCCGGGTACCTCGCCGCCGTGGCCGACCTGTGCCGGCAACGGGGGGCGCTGTACGTCGCCGACGAGGTGCAGACCGGCCTCGGGCGCACCGGCACGGTCTGGTACGTCGAGCAGGAGGGGGTCGAGCCCGACCTGCTGGTCACCGGCAAGGGCCTCTCCGGGGGCGTGTACCCCATTGCCGCCACGCTGATGACGCCCGAGGTCCACCGCTTCTTCGCCGACCACCCCTTCTGCCACGTGTCGACCTTCGGGGGCGCCGAGTTGGGCTGCGTGGCCGCCGCCGAGGTGGTCGACATCGTCACCACCCCCGGGTTCCTGGCCCGGGTGCGGGCGGTGGGGGACCGGTTGGGCGAGGCCTTCGCCGACCTCCCGTTCACCGTGCGCCGACGGGGGATGCTGCTGGCGTTCGTGTTCGAGGACGAGCACGGCGGCATGCACGCCATGAAGGCCCTCTTCGACCACGGGATCTACGCCTTCTTCGCCAGCTATGACCCCCGGGTGCTGCAGTTCAAGCCGGTGCTCACCGCCACCGACGACGACATCACCGAGATCATCGGCATCGTCCGGTCCACGTTCGCCTGAAGCCCCTGTCGCCGGCCGCGGGACCGGCGAATTGGACGGAATGACGGCGCTCCGAATTGGTCCTATGGTGGGCGGGGCGGCGCTGCGGGAGGGGTGAATCGGTGGTCATCGGGGAGGCGGAGATCGACACGATCGTCGGGCTCGCCGACGCCCCCGAGCGCAATCGTCGGATCACGGCGACCTACGCCCGGCTGACCGCCGCCTTCGCCGAGCTGGTCGACGCCGAGAACCTCCCGTGGACCGCCTTCGGCGCGGTGACCTCGGCCCAGGTGGGCACGATCATCCGTCTCGAACGGTCCCGTCGTCCGCCGATGCGGTGGGTGGCCCGGGCCTGGCCGGGCTACACGACGCGGGCCCAGGCCGGGGCGGCGGCCTTCGCCCGCGGCAACCGCGACGTCTTCGACCACCTGGGTCGGGCCTTCGCCCGGTTCCTGCAGGCCCGGGCGGACGGGGACCCGGCCGCCGAGGCCGCCTGCGTGGCCGCCCTCGACGCCGAGCCCCACCAGGCGGGCCGGGGGCGGGCGGTGACCCTGCGGGAGGCCTTCGAGACCTACCGGGACCTGCCCGCGGACCCCACGGCCCGGGCCCGGTCGGTGGCCTGGGCCAACCTGGCCCTTGCCGTCGTCGAGCAGTCCCGGGTCCAGCACGAGCTGGAGGAGGGGTTGACCTCCTTCGCCTGGCGTCCCCGGTCCCGGCGTCTGGAGCGACTGGCCCGCCGCGCCCTGGTGCTCGTCCTGACCGAGTCGATGGAGGTCCCGATCGGCCGGCGGCGGATACGGCCGGGTCGTCGGCTGGCCCTCGACCTGCCGGCGCCCCTCCGTGACCTGGCGGGGCTGGACCCGCGCTTTGCGTCGGTGGCCGACCTGGTGCCGGAGGGCGCGGTCGAGACCCGTCGGTGGACCGACCTGGTCGACCGGCTCCGGTTCATCAGCGGGCTCATGCGCCTGCTCCAGCGCGACGACGGGCTGCGGGCGGCGGTGGCAGCCGAGGCATGAGCGGCGATGCCACCTTCCGGGTCCTCGGGCCGTTGGCCGTCGACGACGGCACCGAGCTCCGGCCGGTCCCCGGTGGTCATCGTCACGACCTCCTCGCCGCGCTCCTCTGTTTCGGCGACGCCGGGGTGGCCGCTGACGATCTGGCCGAGCTCCTGGCCGGGGACCCGTCGGCCCCGGCCGCCAGCACGGTGCGGTCCAACGTGACCCGACTTCGTCGGTTCCTGGCCGAGCACGTGCCGTCGGCGGTCATCGAGCTGCGTCCTCAGGGTTACGTGCTGGACCCGGGCGATGCCGCCGTCGATCGCGTCGAGTTCGAGGCCCGTCTCGCCCGGGCCCGCGAGGCGGCGGCCACGGGAGACCGGTCACGGGCCGCCGACGAGGCCGGTGCGGCCCTCGGCCTCTGGCGGGGCCCGGCCTTCGGTGCCGCGGGGGAGCGGCTCCTGCTGCTCGCCGAGGTCACCCGGCTGGAGGAGCTGCGGGCCCTGGCCCTCGAGATCCGGGCCGCCGCCCTGCTGGAGGTCGGCCGGTCGACCGAGGTGGTCGGTGAGCTGCAGCCGGCCGTTGCCGCCCACCCGCTGCGGGAGGAGTTGCGTCGGCTCCTGATCCTGGCCCTGGCCCGCGCCGACCGTCAGGTCGAGGCCCTGCGGGTCTACGAGGACTACCGCCGGGTCCTGGCCGAGCTGGGGGCCGAACCGTCGCCCCGCCTCCGGGAGCTGGACCGCCGGGTGGCCACCGGCGACCCGTCGCTGCTCGGGCCCCGGCCCGGGGCGGGCCCGGGCCGCTGGCCCCTGCCACCGGAGGTCACCGCCACGACACCCCTCGTCGCCCGCGAGGGTGAGGTGGCCCGACTGGCAGCCGCCCTGGACGGGGCCCTGGCCGGCACCCAAGGTTTGGTGGTGGTCGAGGGCGAGGCCGGGGTGGGCAAGAGCCATCTGGTGGCGGCCCTGGCCGAGACGGCCCAGCAGCGGGGGGCGATCGTCCTGGCCGGCGCCTGCGACGAGACCCTGCGCACCCCCTATGGCCCCTTCGCCCGGGCCCTGCGCTTCTTCCGGGAGCAGGGTGGGGCCTGGGCCGACGACCAGTTGACACCCTGGTGGGATGAGCTGGCCCGCCTGCTCCCCGAAATCCGCCCGGAGGGCGCCGGGTCCGCCGACAGGGCGGCCGGCCCCCCGACCGATCCCCAGACCGAACTGCTCCGCCTCCTCGACGCCCTCGCCGGCTGGCTGGGTGCCCTGGCCGCCACGACGCCGGTCGTGCTCGTGCTCGAGGACCTGCACTGGGCGCCCGACCCGACCTTGCTCGCCCTCCGTCGCCTGGCCCTGCCCGGCGGGCTCGATCACCTCCTCGTGCTGGCAACCGTGCGCAACCCCGAGCTGGGTCGCCCCCCGCTGCTCGACGAGGTCCTGGGGGCAGCCCGTCGGACCGGGGTCCTGGTCGACGAGCTGGACCTGGCCGGCCTCGACGTCGCCGGCGTCGGCCGCCTCATCGACTCCCTGCGCGCCGACCTCGACGGCGACGACGCCTTCGTTGCCACGGTGGCCGAGCTCACCGCCGGCAACCCGCTCTTCGTGGGGGAGCTGGTGGTCGACCTGGCCTCGCCCGCGCTTCCCGGTGACCGCGTCGCCCTCCCGTCGGCGGGCGACCTGGTCGCCCGCCGGCTGCGGCAGGTCGACGCCGAGGTCGCCGGGGTACTCGCCGAGGCGGCGGTCATCGGCACCGACGTGTCCCTCGACCTCCTCGTCGACGTGTCGTCCGAGTCGCCCGAGGTCGTGCTGGCCGCCCTCGACGAGGCCATCGAGGCCGGTCTCCTGCAGGTCGTGCCCGACCCCCGCCAGCGCCTGCGCTTCACCCATGCCGTCGTCCGCGACGCGTTGCTGACCCGCCTGGGGCGGGCGACGGCGGTCGACATCCACCGCCGCGTCGCCGCGGCCCTGCTCGCCCTGCCCCCGGCGGCCCGGGCCCCCCACGTCGAGGCCCTGGCTCGCCACGCCTACGAGGCCTCGGTGGTGGAGGGTCCGGCGGCGGCGGTGGGGCTGCTGGTCGACGCTGCCGATGCCGCGCTGGCCCAGCGGGCCTACCGCCACGCCGCCGAGTGGTACGGCCGGGCCCTCGAGCTGGCCGAACGGGCCGGGGTGGCCGAGGCCGGCCGCTTCGAGCTGCTGGCCGCCAAGGGTGACGCCCAACGGCGGGCCGGCGACGACGGCTACCGGACGTCGATCCTCACCGCCGCCGAACTGGCCCGCGAGGCGGGGGACGGTGACGGCTTGGCCCGGGCCGCCCTGGTCGGCAGCCGGGGGTTCTTCCGCCAGACCGGTGAGCCGGACCTCGACTGGCTGGCGCTGCTGGAGGAGGCCGTCGCCGTGGCCGCCGACGCCCCGCCCGCCTCGCGGGCCCTGTTGCTGGCCAGCTACGCCTCCGAGCTGGTGTGGTCCGATCCCGAGGGCCGCCGCTTCGCCCTGGCCGACGAGGCGCTCGACCAGGCCCGACTGGCCGGCGAGCCCACGGTGCTCAGCCAGGTGCTGGTGCTGCGCCTCACCACCATCTGGTCCCCCGAACACCTCGACCTCTGCCGCGAGGCGGCCGCCGAGGCCCTGGTCGCCACCCGTGCCGCCGGTGACCAGGCCCTGCACTGCCACGCCCTGCGTTTCGCGGCGGGGGCGGCCGTCGAGGCGGGGGACCGTGAGGAGGCCGACCGCCTGCTCGCCCGGGCCGAAGCGGCCACCGACGAGGTGGCCCAGCCCGACCTGCAGTGGCACCTGACCCTGGCCCGGGCCGCCTGGGCCGTGGCCGACGGGGACCTCGAGGCCGCCGAGGCCCTGGCCGCCCGCTCGCTGGCCCTGGGGATGGCGGCGGATCAGCCCGAGGCCCTGCCCTTCTTCGGGATGGTGAACCTCGAGGTGCTCCGCTACCGGGGGCTGCTGCCCGTGGTCATCGACGAGGTGATGCAGCGGGGCCAGGAGATGTTCGAGGACCTGACCTTCGCTCTCCACCGCTTTCTCGCCGCCGGGGGCCGGGACGACGAGGCCCGGCCCGCCTACGAGGCCCGGGTGGCCGACCTCGACGGCATCGTCCTCGGCCTGGCCACGATGCCCGCCATCGCCAACCTGGCCTGGCTGGCGGTCCACTTCGGCGACGCGACCGCCGCCGCCGGGCTCTACGAGCGGTGGGTGCCCTACGCCGACCGTCTGGCCCAGGGGATCCTCACCCTCCCCGTGGGCCACCACCACCTCGGGGTGCTCGCCGCCACCGCCGGCTTCGACCACCGGGTCGAGGGCCACCTGGCCGCCGCCGTGGATTTCCACCACCGGGCCGGGATGCCCCTGCACGAGGCCGAGAGCCGACTGGCCTGGGCCCGCTGGTCGGCCGGCCAGGGCACCGACGGGGTCGACCAGCACCTGGCGGTGGTCCGGGAGGTGGCCGATCGTCACGGTGCGGCCCTCCTGGCCGCCGAGGCGGACGCCCTGACGTGAGCACCACCACCGACCCCCGCTGGTCGCCGGCGGCCCTCGCCCGCCTGCGGGCCCAGGGGGACCCCCCGATCGACGCCCTCGTGACCGCCGCCGTCGACACCGGGACCGCACTCGCCGCCATGGAGGCCTTCGTGCAGGAGGGGGTGGCCCTGCCGGCGTGGGCCGACGAGGCGTTGGTCCGGCAGGGCCAGGCGTTCCTCCACCGCCAGCTCCTGCCCCTCAACCTGGCCTTCGTGGTGGGCTCGCTGCCCCGGTCCTACTGCGCCGCCGACGGGGCCCGCCTCCTCCTGCGCACGGGCCGACTCGAGCAGGACCCTCGGCGCCGGGTGTTCGAGACCGCGCTGCTGCTCCTGCACCTGGCCCAGCCCGAGGGCCTGGGCCCCGGGTCACCGGGCCACCAGATGCTCCGCTCGCTGCGGTGGCTGCACGCCATGGTGCGTCACGGGGTCCGCCACGGCCTCGACGCCCTCGGCCCCGACTGGCTGGGACCGCCCTGGGAAGAGGAGCGCCACGGGGCACCGGTCAGCCAGCTCGAGTTGCTGGGGACCCTGTGGCTGTTCGCCGTGACCGGCCTCGAGGTCGTCGAGAAGGCCGGTATCCGGGTCGAGGAGGAGGACCGGGCGGCGTGGGTGCATCTGTGGTCGGTGGCCGGGCACCTGCTCGGGGTGGGCGCGGCCGACCCCACCCCCCTGCTCCCCATGGCCCCGGCCGAGGCCGCCGCCTGCCTCGACGCCATCACCCGGCGTCAGTTCGCCGCCACCGCCGAGGGCCGGCTGCTCGCCCTCCGGCTGGTCCGGGTGCTCGAGGACCTGGTGCCCGACCCGTACCAGGGGGTGGTGGCCGGGACCATGCGCTGGGCCCTGGGCGAGGAGGAGGCGAACCTGCTGGGCCTGCCCCCGGCCGGTCCCGGGCGAACGGGTGGTCGCCTGCGACGGATCGGCGCCCGACTGCTCGACGGCGACCGCCGCCGGGCCGTGTGGGGGGCACGGGGACTCGACCGGTTGGCCCGGGCCCTGCTCGGCGCCGTCAGTGACCACCTGGCCGGCGACGTCGGTGTCGTGGCCGCCCGGACCACGAACCCCCTCGACCACGCCCTCGAGGAGCAGCTCCGGCACCTGCGGCGACAGCGCTTCCCGGTGTCGGGATCCCGGGCTCGGGCCTCCCTCCGGCAGCGGCGCTGACGGCCCCGACCGCTCAGGCGGGGGTGGCGAGGAGGCGGGGGCCGTCGGGTCGGCCCACGACCGTCGGGTCGTCGAGGAGGCCCGGGTCCCACAGCAGGTCGTCGTCGTCGAGGACGAGGCGCTCGACGGTCTGCAACAAGCGCCCGGGGCTGAGGCCGGCCGTGACCGCCAGGGCCTCGCGGGCCCGCTGGTAGGCCCGGAGGGCGTCGGCCCGGCGGCCGCCCCGGTAGAGGCCGACCATCAGCTGGGCCCAGCGCCGTTCGCGCACCGGGTCGTCGAGGACGGCGGACTCGAGCAGACGGACGGCGGCGGGTACCGCGCCGTCGGCGAGGTGGTGATCGGCCAGCGTGTCGGTGGCCAGGGCGTGGAGGTCCTCGAGGCGGACCCGGGCCCCGACGGCCGCGCCCCCGCTCAGGTCGCCGAGGGGGGTTCCCCGCCACAGGCCGAGGGCCTCGGTCAGGGCGGCGCGGGCACTGGCGGGCTCCCGCAGGGCGGTACGGACCAGGTCCTCGAAACGCCAGGCGTCGACCTCGGACCGAGCCGCGGCCAGCCGGTAGCCGTGTGTGGTGGTGGCCACCCGGTCGGCCCCCAGCACGCTGCGCACGGCGACCACGTGGACCTGCAGGGCCTTGCGGGCCGTCGGCGGCTGCTCGTCGCCCCACACCCGGTCGATCAGGGTGCCGGTGGCGACCTCGTGGCCCTCGCCGACGACCAGGGCGGCGACCACGCTGCGCTGACGGGGCGAGAGGTGGCCACCGACACCGGGCCCGAGCTCGAAGGGGCCGAGGACCTTGACGAGGGGGAGGCTGTCCACGGCGTCCATCGTGCGGGAGCCCGGTTGCACCGCTGTTGCACCGGTCGGCAGCGGGACCTTTACCGGGCCTTTACCGCCATGGTGTTGGCTCTGCCCAGACGCGGCGCGCGTCCGGTCGACCCTGGGTGTCGTCGACCGGACAGAGCGTGACGGGGTGCAGGCCGTCCCTTCGCACTCGGCACCGGGCCCATCGGGCCCGGTGCCCGTCGACCCTCTCAGCCCTCGAAGAAGGCGTCCGGTGGTGGCGGGCGGTGGTTGCTGGGGGGCTTCGCCCCGCTCGCTGCGCTCGCGCCCCGGTCCGTCGGGCGCCCTGGCGGGCGCGCCGCCGGTCGGCCCGCCGGTGTCAGCCCTCGAAGAAGGCGTCCGGTGGTGGCGGGCCGAAGGCGTACAGGAACTCGTGGCCGGCCCAGGCCTTGGCGAGGTAGCGATCCTGGTCGGTGATGCGGTCGATGTCGGCGGTGTACTCGACGAACTGGCCGGCGGGATCGCGCAGGTACCAGAACCAGTTGGAGCCGATGGCGTGGCGGCCCAGGCCCCAGAGGTGGCGATCGGGGTCGGCCAGGGTCATGGCGGTGCCGCCCCGGGCCACCTCGTCGGCGTCGTCCACCTCGAAGGCGACGTGGTGCAGCGAGAGGGCCGGGGCGGCCTGGACGGCCACGTTGTGGTGGACCTCCGAGCACCGGGTGAAGGCGATGATCCCGGGCAGGGCGTCGCTGACCTCGAAGCCGAGCACGCCGGTCAGGAAGGCGAGCGTGGCGTCGAGGTCGGGGGTGCCCAGGACGAGGTGGGTCAGGCTGGACGGCCGCACCGGGCCCTCCCGCAGGATGCCGGCGGCGGGCCGATCGGTGCGGGTGACAGTGGCCGGCGTGTTGACCGGCGGGAGGTCGACCGGCGGCGGGCTCAGGCGGGGGGCCACCTCGAGGTCGAGGGGCAGACCCGTGACCGGCTCGGCGGTGTGCAGCGTGTCGCCGACGCGCTCGGCCGCGAGACCGGCGGCGGCCAGCGCCGCGGCCAGGCGGTCGAGGTCGTCGGGGTCGTCGACGCCCAACCCGAGGCGGCGGGGCGCCCGCTCGGCGGCCGGCACCAGCCGGAGCTGCTCGCCACCGTCCCTGGTGGCCAGGCGACCGTCGCCGCGGTCCTCCAGGCCGAAGTCGACGTAGAAGGTGGTGGCGGCCTCGACGTCGGGGACGGCGACGGTGAGGCTCGTGAGTCGGTGCAGGGCCATGGCGTGCTCCTCGGAACGGCTTGCCAAACCTTATCAGATGATAAAGAATGGACCGATGGTCCCCGCCGTGACCGCCGACCCCCCCCGCCAGGCCCGGTCCCGTCGCACCCACGAGCGGCTGCTCGAGGCCGCCCTCGTCGAGTTCGCCGCCCACGGCTACGACGGCGCCTCCACCCGGGCCATCGCCGCCCGGGCCGGGGTCCACCAGCCCCAGATCAACCAGCGCTTCGGGGGAAAGGACGAGCTGTGGCGGGCGGCGGTGGACCACCTCTTCGCCGGCCTCGACGCCGCCACCGCGGCCGTCGGGACCGACCCCCGCGACCAGTTGCGGGCGTTCGTGGGCTTCGCCGCCGACCGCCCCGAGCTCAACCGGATCATGGTCCAGGAGGCGGGCACGACCTCCGAGCGCCTGGCCTGGATGGTCGAGCGCCACGTGCGGGACCGCTTCGAGGTCATCGCCGCCGCGGTCGGGGACGGCATCTTCCGGGTGGCGGGCACCACCGACCCGATGGTCGCCTTCTACCTGCTCGTCGGGGCGGCATCCCTGCTGTACGTCAACGCCGCCGAGGCCCGGTTGCTGACCGGGCGTGATCCGCGGTCGCCCGAGGTCCGGGCGGCCCACACCGAGGCCGTCGTCGCCCTCGCCCTGGGGGCGACCGGAGAGGAGCACTGAATGGGACACCGACTGGGCACCGTGGCCGGACGCACCGTCCTCGTCGACGACCGGGACGACTGGTACGACCTCGGGACGCTGGCGGGCGACGACCGACTGGCCGACCCGCTCGTCGCCCTCGCCCACCCGGACCGGCTCACCGCCGCCGGGGCGGCCATGGACGACGCCACGCCCGACGGGGTGGTGGCCGAGACGGCGCTGGGCCCGCCGGTGCCGTGCCCCCGGCAGGTGTTCGCCATCGGGCTGAACTACCGCTCCCACGCCGAGGAGTCGGGCATGGACGTGCCCCCGACGCCGCTGGTGTTCACCAAGTTCCCGGCGTCGATCACCGGGCCCGACGCCGTGGTCGATCTGCGCTCGCCCACCGTCGACTGGGAGGTCGAGCTGGTGCTGGTCATCGGGCGGGGGGGCCGGGACATCCCCGCGGCGCAGGCCTGGGACCACGTGGCGGGCGTCACCGTGGGCCAGGACCTGTCCGACCGGGTGCTGCAGTTCGCCTCCTCGCCGCCGCACTTCGACCTGGGCAAGTCGCGCGACGGCTACGGGCCCATCGGGCCACTGGTCGTGCCGGTCGCCGACCTGACCGACCCCGACGACCTGGCCCTGCGGTGCGCGGTCAACGGGGAGGTGCGCCAGGACGACCGCACGTCGGGGCTGATCTTCCCGGTGCCTGCCCTGGTCGAGTACCTGAGCGGGGTCCTCACCCTGCTGCCCGGCGACCTGGTCTTCACCGGCACCCCCGCCGGGGTCGGGGTGTCGACGGGGACCTTCCTCGCCCCCGGTGACGTCATCGAGTCGACCATCGACGGCGTCGGGACCCTGCGTACGACCTGTGCCTGAGGACGACGTCGACCTGGTGGTCGTCGGCGGCGGGCCCGTCGGCGTCTCCATGGCGCTGCTGGCGGTCCACCGGGGCCTGTCGGCCCGGGTGCTCGAACGGTCCCTCGACGTCTACCCGCTGCCCCGGGCCGTGGTCATGGACGACGAGGTGCAACGCGTCTTCCAGGGGGTCGGCCTCGCCGAAGGCCTGGCGGCCGTCACCACCCCACTACGGGGGGCCGAGTACGTCGACGCCGATCGTCGCCGCATCGTCGGCCTCGAACTGCCCGAACCCGTCCGCGGCCCCCTCGGCCACCATCTCGTCGTCTGCTACGACCAGCCCGAGCTGGAGGCCTGGTTGCGGGCCGAGGCGGTGGCGGCGGGGGTCGACCTGCGTCTGGGGGTCGAGGTCACCGGCGTCGACCCCGGTCCCGACGAGGTCATGGTGCTGGCCGCCGACGGTGGGCACCGGGCCCGGTGGGTGGTCGCCGCCGACGGCGCCGCCAGCCCCGTCCGCAAGGCGCTGGGCATCGCCTTCGAGGACCAGGGCTTCGACCAGGAGTGGCTGGTGGTCGACGTCGACCTCACCGACCCCACGGCGGCTCTGCCCGACCTGGTCCAGCAGGTGTGCGACCCCGCCCGTCCGGTCACCTACGTCCCCGGCCACCGAACCTGCCGGCGCTGGGAGTTCCAGCTCCAGCCCGGCGAGGACCCGGTGGCCATGGCCAACGAGGACGCGGTCTGGGGTCTGCTCGACGGATGGCTCGGCCCCGAGCAGGGTCGCCTGCGCCGGTCGGTCGTGTACCGGTTCCACGCCACCGTGGCCGAGCACTTCCGATCGGGCCGGATCTTCCTCGCCGGTGACGCCGCCCACCAGATGCCGCCCTTCCTGGGTCAGGGGTTGTGCGCCGGTGTGCGTGACGCCGCCAACCTGACCTGGAAGCTGGCCGCGGTGTCCGCCGGTGACGCCGGTGACCGCCTCCTCGACAGCTACGAGGTGGAACGGCGTCCCCACAGCGCCGCCGTGGTGGCCCATGCCGTCGACGCCGGTCGCCTGATCGACCAGTTCGCCGGCCGGACCGACACCGGCACGGCCGAGGACGCCGCCTACGGCGGGGGCCGCCCCTTCCCCCACCTGACCACCGGGGTCCTGGCTGGTGATCACCCCCTCGTCGGCCACCAACTGCCCCAACCGACCCTCGGCGACGACGACCGTCTCGGTCCTGGGTGGGCGTTGCTCCGCGCCCCTGGCACCCGGGCGGACCCGCTCCCCTTCGAGGCCCGGGAGGTCGTGCTGCCCGTGGACGACCTGGCCGCCCTCGCCGGCCCTGGCATCACCGCCATCCTGGTCCGACCCGACCGCCAGGTGGCCGTGGTCGCCCCGGATGAGGAGGCGCTGGCCGCCGCCGTCACCCAGCTCTCGACCTGGTTCACCGGAGGACCACCATGACCTTCACCTGGGAGCCCGAGCACCGGGCCTTCCTCGACGCCCACCAGTGGGCCGTGCTCGCCACGGGCCGCCGCGACGGCTCCCCCCAGCAGTCCCTGGTTGGCTACGCGGTCGACGACGAGGGTCGCCTGGTGGTCTCGGCCAAGGCCCACACCGCCAAGTGGCACAACGCCCGCCGGCAGCCCCTGGTCAGCCTCACCGTCGTGGACGGCCGCGAGCACCTCGTCGTCTACGGCCAGGCCGAGCCCATCGCCGACGACCCCACCCGCGCCGACCTCACCGCCGACGTCTTCGCCGCCCTCTCCGGCGCCGACCGCCCCGACCCCGCCACCCTCGTCCCCTTCCTCGACGAGGAGGCCCGCACCGTCCTCCGCATCACCCCCACCAGAACCCTCCTCCACCACTGACCCCGGGAAAGACAGCCACGAGCGCCGCAGCGAAGAGGACCACCCGCATCGGCGAAGCCGACGCCGCCGGAGGCGGCGCAATGTCGCGGAGGTGGACGGGAATCGAACCCGCCGGACGGGGATCGCCCGTCCCACCCGCTTTGAAGGCGGGGGGTGCCACCAGGTCACCGGACACCTCCGGGAGGGAGGCTAGAGCTCGCCCCCTAGAGTTGGGCCATGAAGAAGCTGCTGCTGCTCGTGGTCGTGGTCGTCCTCGGCGTCGTCATCGCCAAGAAGCTCCAGGAAGCCTGAACCGCTTTCCCTGCCGCGGTGCCCGGCGCCGCGTGACGGTGGCCATCACCCGCTGTCGGCGGGTGGGCGGCGTCGGCCGCCGCAGGACGAGGTAGGCCGCCACCCCGGCGGCGATGGCCGCCAGCCCCCCACTCACCGCCGCCGCCTGGCCCGGCGTGGGCATCGACACCCGGTCCCGCAGCTTGACCGGACGTTCGAAGACCCGGACCTCCCAGCCGCGCTCGGCCGCCTCGCGGGCCAGCGCCCGGTCGGGGTTCACCGCCACGGGGTGCCCCACCGCCGCCAGCATCGGCAGGTCGGTGATCGAGTCGGAGTAGGCCCACGAGGAGCCCAGGTCGAGACCCAGGCGCTCGGCCGCCTCCTCCATGGCCGTCACCTTGCTGGGCCCGTAGGCGTAGAAGTCCACCTCGCCGGTGTACCGACCGTGCTCGTCGGTGCGGGGCCGGGTGGCGATCACGTGGTCGACCCCGAGGTAGTGGGCGAGGGGGTCGACGATCTCCTCGGGTGAGGCCGACACGATGAACACGGGGCGCCCGGCGGCTTGGTGCTGCCGGATCAGGTCGAGGGCCTCCTCGAAGATGATGGGCTCGATGACCTCCTCGAGGGTCTCCCGCACCAGGGCCCGGATGTGGTCACGCGACCAGCCGGCGGTGACGGCCAGGGCCGCCTCCCGCATGCGGGCCATGCGGGCCTCGTCGGCGCCGAGGTACAGGTAGACGAGCTGGCCGTAGAGGGCCCGCAGCAGCAGCCAGCGGCTGAGCAGGCCGGCCCGGTAGAGCGGCTTGCCGAAGGCGACCATGGAGGCCCGGGCGATGACCGTCTTGTCCAGGTCGAAGAAGGCCGCCTCCATGTCCTCACCCTAGGAAGCGACGGGACGGCGGGCGCGGTGGCACCCGTCACGGCGGCTCGCCACATCCGGGATGCCGGTCGGCTCCGTAGGCGGGGCGTGGTCGGGGTCCCGGCCACCTCCAACCACGGAAGGACATCCCCATGAGACGAGTGCTCGCCCTCCTCGGGGCGCTCGCCGTCGTCGCCGCCCTGGTCGGCGCCGGGAACGGTTCGCAGGCTGCGGACCACCTGGAATCGGCCCGGGTCATGCGCGACGGGCGCACCGACATCAACGACGTGTACGCGTTCCCCGCCTCCCAGGCCGGTCGGGCCGCCCTGGTCATGACGGTGAACCCCGCCGCCGGCAACCTGTCGCCCACCAACTTCCGGCCGGGCGCCGACTACGAGTTCCTCGTCGACAACGACGGCGACGCCGGCACCGACGTGGGCTACCGGGTCCGTTTCGGCCAGGTCCGTGACGACGGCACCCAGGCCGTCCAGGTGTTCCGCGGCGCCACCCGCGTCGGCGTGGGCCGCACCGGCACCACCATCACCCTGACCAACGGCGGCCGCCTCCGGGCCGGTCTCTTCGACGATCCCTTCTTCTTCGACCTCCAGGCGTTCCGCGACCAGGTCAAGGGGGCGGGCGGCAGCCGCACGTTCTGCGACGGCGACGAGGTCAACTTCTTCAACGGCCTGAACGTGAGCGCCATCGTGCTGCAGGTCCCGACCGCCCGCCTCGGCGACACCGAGGTCGGCGTCTGGGCCCGGACCCGCTTCGGCCAGACGACCATCGACCGGATGGGCCGTCCCGCCATCGCCACCGTGCTCATCCCCGACGGCCTCGAGGACTCGTTCAACACGACCCACCCGACCGAGGACCGGGCCGAGTGGCAGGCCGACGTCGAGGCGGCCCTGTTGGCCCTGAGCGGCCTCGACGGCTCGCCCTACTCGGCCGGTGAGGCCGAGGGCATCGCCGAGTTCCTGCTGCCCGACATCCTCACCGTCGACCTGAGCCAGCCGGCGGCCTTCCCCAACGGGCGGGCCCTGGCCGACGACGTGATCGACGGGGAGCTCCCCATCGTGACCGGTGGCTTCTTCGGCGGCTCGGCCGTCCTGTCGAGCGACTGCGTGGCCAACGACTCGGCCTTCGTCCCCAACTTCCCCTACCTGGCTCCGGCCAACTCCTGACCCCGAGTGACCGGCGGGCCCTCCGGGG
>CAYTJS010000026.1:0-21351 GCA_964438115.1 uncultured Iamiaceae bacterium | reverse complement strand
CGCCGTCGGAGACCTGGTCGGTCCAGGCCGAGCCGTCCCAGTAGCGGTACTCGTGGCGCCCATGGGGATCGGGCTGCCAACCGGCCTCGGGGGTCCCGCCCTGGTCGCTCATGTGCTCCGCCTCCGTCGATCAGCGTCGGCGCCGGCCGTCCGGCGCCGCCCCGCCACCGTAGACGGTGCCCCGACGGCCGGTCCGGAACGGAGGGGCGAATGTGGCATGCTCCGTGTCATGAGTGACGGCGACCGGGCGATGCGGGAGCTGGGCGACACCCTGCCCGTCCCCGAGTTCGACACCACGCCGTGGACCACGCCGCCGCCGCTGGCCGAGGCCACCGTGGCCATCGTCACCAGCGCCGCCCTCCACCACGCCGGTGACGAGGGCTTCACCGCCTTCGACACCGGCTACCGGGTCCTCGACCGCGATCGCCGCGACCTGGTCATGGGCCACTGGAGCCCCAACTTCGACCGGTCGGCCTTCGCCGCCGACCTCGACGTCGTCTACCCGATCGACCGGCTCGAGGAGCTGGCCGCCGACGGGGTCATCGGCGCCGTCGCCCCCCACCACCTCTCCTTCGCCGGCAACCAGCCCGACGACGTGTCGACCATCCGGCTCGACTCGGGTCCGGCGGCGGCCCAGGCCCTGCGCCACGACGGCGTGGACGTGGTGCTGCTCACCCCCGTCTGACCCCTCTGCTCGCGCACCGTGAGTGTGCTCTCGCACGTGTTCGAGGCGGCCGGCCTGGCCACCGTCACCCTCATCTCCATCCGCTCGGTGGCCGAGCGGATGCACCCGCCGCGCGCCCTGTACTGCGAGTTCCCCCTGGGGCGGCCGCTGGGCGTGCCCAATGACGCCGAGTTCCAGCACGACGTGCTGCGGCGGGCCTTCGCCCTCCTCGACGCGCCGGGGGGCCCGGTGCTGGAGAACCACCCGACGGTCATCGAGGCCGACGAGGTCCCCATGACCTGCTCGCTGCCGCCCCGCTACGACCCGAACGTAGCGCCCGCGGTGGACGAGGCCCGCGGGCTGCGCAACGCCTACGACCGGGCCCTCGTCCGGCGGGGGGTGACCTCGGTGGGCCGGGTCATCGGGGCCGACGAGGTCCCAGCCGCGCTGGAGGCCCTGCTGCGCATCGCCGACGGCACGCCCTGGGCCGAGGCCGACCTGCCGGGCGGTGACCCCATCAGCGCCTGCCACGACGTGCGCACCTACTACGAGGAGGCTGCCCTCGAGCTGGTCGACGGGCCGGTGCCCGGCGGCCGGGCCGCCGAGGCGTGGTACTTCGAGGAGACCGAGGCGGGCAAGGCGGTCATGGCCGCCCGCCGGGCGATGAAGGACCAGGGGGCGCCGTTCCCGTTCTGGTTCTACATGGCGCCCGGCCACCGCTCCTGATCGTCCGGGGCACCGCGGTCAACGCCGACCCCGGTGCCTCGGCCGAGTTCCTGAGTGCTCACTCACTTCCTGCAACCCAACTGCAACCGTTCGGCGCACCGTCCCGCAACCGGTCACCGCGAGGGTCTGGTCCACGAGGCCGTGCTCCCGGCCGACCCTTCTGGTGGGGAGCGCACGAGCGCGCGGGACTCGGGAAGGGAGTACCAGAACACCCGCCCCTGGTAGGGAAGGGATCCACGCGCCGAGGACCGGGAGCTTGCTCCCGGTCCTCGCTCGTTTTCCATGCTCAAGGCTCTCGTGCTCCGGCACCGGACCGGGCCCCTGGGCCATCATCTCCTCACGCAACCGATCCGCTCCCGCCCCGACCTGGCGCCGCCGCCGGCCATCCCCACCGCCGAGCTGCTCGACGCCATCACCCGCACCGCCGACCTCTTCGGCGGGGCCGACGACCCGACCCCGCTCTTCGACCGGCTGCTGGCCGAGCTGCTCGCCCTCACCGGCAGCGAGTACGGCTTCATCGGCGAGGTCCTCGACGGCGACGACGGGCCGGCGCTCCGCACCTGGGCCATCACCGACGTGGCCTGGGACGAGGCCTCCCGCCGTCGCTACGACGAGGACGTCCGGGGCGGCGAGGGGCTGCGCTTCACCAACCCCGACACGCTGTTCGGGGCGGGCTGGCGCGACGGCGGCCGGGTCGTCATCAGCAACGACGTCGCCGCCGACCCCCGCGCCGGGGGCCGGCCGCCGGGCCACCCCGCCCTCGACACCTTCCTCGGCGTGCCCATCGTCCATGGTGGCGTCCTGGTCGGCCAGGCCGGGGTGGCCAACCGCGCCGGTGGCTACCACCACGGCGTGGTCGGCGGCCTGATGCCCTTCCTCGCCGCCATCGGCCACCTGATCGACGCCTACCGGGCCCACCGCAGCCGGCGGGACGCCGAGGCCGCCCTCCAACGACGCACCGACCTGCTCACCGGCCTGGTCAGCGGCCTGCGGGACGCGGTCATGTACGTCGGGCCCGACCGCCGCATCGTCTTCGCCAATCAGCACTTCTGCGACCTTTGGGGCTACGACGAGGGCCCCGAGGCCCTGGTCGGCCAGCACTCCCGGACCAGCTCGTGGCTGCTGATGAGCATGGAGGAGCGGGCCCGGGCCGACCTGCCACCCACCCTGAAGCGGGTGGCCGACCCCGACGCCTTCCTGGACGGCATCACCCGGGCCTACCTGAACGCGGTGCCCGAGCTGGGGGTGCGGGATCGCCTGCGCGACGGCCGGGTGGTCGAGCGGGACTTCATCCCCGTCGAGCGGGGTGTCGACGTCCCGGGCTCCCTGTGGATCTACCGTGACGTGACCGATCGGGTGCAACTCGAGGAGCAGCGTCTCGGTCTCCTCGTCGAGGAGCGCCGCCAGCGGGAGCGGGCCGAGGAGCAGAACCGCTCCCTGGTCGAGCTGGACCGCCTGAAGACCGAGTTCGTGGCCACCGTCTCCCACGAGCTGCGCACGCCCCTCACCGCCATCGTCAACTACGCCGAGCTGCTGGCCGAGGCCCTGCCCGAGACCTCCGACGAGGTGGCCGAGTTCGTCGAGATCATCGACCGCAACGCCCAGCGTCTCCTCGCCCTGACCGACGACCTCCTCCTGGTCGCCCGGCTCGAATCCGGCGGGCTCACCATCGAGCGGGCCCCGCTGCGTCTGGCCCCTCTCGTGGCCGAGGTGGTCGACACCCTGCGCCCCGAGGCCGAGGCCGCGGGCCTGGAGGTCACCGTCGAGATCGACCCCGACCCGGCCCCGGTGGTGGGCGACCGCGCCCGCCTGGCCCAGGTGGTCGAGAACCTGCTGGCCAACGCCGTGAAGTTCACGCCCGAGGGCGGGTCGGTGGTCGTGCGGGCCCGGCGGGAGGCGACCTGGTGGGTCCTGGAGGTGGCCGACACCGGCATCGGGATCCCCGAGGAGGAGGTGGACCGCCTCTTCGACCGCTTCTTCCGGGCCTCCAACGCCCGCCTGCTCGAGATCGGCGGCAGCGGGCTGGGGCTGGCCATCGTGCGGGCCATCGTCGAGCTCCACGACGGCGCCCTGTCGGTGCAGACCTCCGAGCGGGGCACGACGGTGGCGGTGAGCCTGCCCGACCCGGAGGACGGCTGATGGCGACGGTGCTGGTGGTCGAGGACGAGCCCGACCTGCGCCGCCTGGTGCAGATCCTGCTGGAGCGGGCCGACCACCGGGTGGTCGAGGCGGGCGACGGGCGCAGTGGGCTGCGGGCGTTCCACGAGCAGCGGCCCGACCTGGTCCTGCTCGACGTGGGCCTGCCCGGCCTCGAGGGCTGGGACGTGCTCGAGCGCATCCGCGACGTGTCGGAGGTGCCGGTGGTGCTGCTGACGGCTCGGGGGGACGAGGCCGACAAGGTGCGGGGCCTCGACGCCGGCGCCGACGACTACATCACCAAGCCGTTCGGCTCGGGCGAGCTGCGGGCCCGGGTCGACGCCGTCCTGCGCCGCCGGGGCGGGTCGCCGGCGGCGGCTCCCGACCGCGGGGAGGTGTTCAGCGACGGGCGCCTGGACCTCGACCTGGTCGGCCGCCAGGTGCGGGTCGACGGCGAGGAGGTCGTCCTCACCCCCCAGGAGTACCGGCTGCTGGTGGCCCTCGTCCGCCATGTCGACCAGGTGCTGTCGGCCGAGCAGCTCCTGGCCCGGGCCTGGGACGACCCGACGGCGGTGGGGCCGGACCGGGTCAAATACGTCGTGCTGCGCCTGCGCCGGAAGCTGGCCCAGGCGGCGCCGGACTTCGCCCCGATCGAGTCGGTCCGCGGCTTCGGCTACCGCTACCGCCGGGCCTGAGTGCCAGGCCCACGGCAACGACCCTCAGCCGATGCGGAGGGGGAGCACCCGGGGGCCGCGGACCTGGCCGCCGGACCACCGCACGGCGTCGGGGTCGTCCAGGTGGAACTGCGGAAACCGCTCCATCCAGACCTCGAGGGCGACCTGCAGCTCCATGCGGGCCAGGTTGGACCCGATGCAGCGGTGGATCCCGAGGCCGAAGGCGGCGTGCCGGTTGATCTCGCGGTCGATGATCACCTGGTCGGCCTGCTCGAAGGCGTCGGGGTCGCGGTTGGCCGCGGGGAAGGAGAGCAGCACCCACTCGTCCTTCTTCATGGGGCAGCCGTTGAAGTCGAAGTCGTCCTTCACCAGGCGGGCCATGGTCACGGGGGCGAAGGCCCGCAGGAACTCCTCCATGGCCGTGGGCAGCAGCTCGGGCTCGGCGACGAGGCGCTCGCGGTCGGCGGGCGTCTTGGCCAGGTGCCACAGCGAGGCGCCGATGGCGCTCCAGGTGGTGTCGATGCCGGCCAGCAGGAGGAGGGCGATCGAGCCCCGCACGTGCTCGGCGTTGAGGGGCTGCCCGCCCATCTCCGACGCCAGCAGGAAACTGGTCAGGTCGTCACGGGGGTGCTCGATGTGGTCCTGGATCTGGGCGTTCAGGTAGGCGTCGAGGGCCTGGAAGTTCTCGATGCGCTTCTCGATCGGCAGGTCGACGGACTCGAGGATGTTGTGGACGAAGACCCGGAACTGGTCGGCGTCCTCGGGCGGGAAGCCGAGCATGTGGGCGATGATCCGCACGGGGATGTGCTGGGCGTAGTCGACGGCGCCGTCGACCACGTCCTTGCCCTCGACCTCGTCGAGCAGGCCCTGGCAGTACTCGCGGGTGAAGGGCTCGAGGGCGGCCACGGCCTTGGGCGAGAAGGCGGGCAGCAGCAGGCGACGGGCGTCATGGTGGAACGGCGGGTCCGACGAGATCGGCGGGGCGATGCCCTGGGGGGCGGGGATCATGGGCCGGCCCTCGGTCACCACCACGCTCTGCGAGGTGAAGTGGTCGGTGTCGTAGGCGATGGCCGACACGTCCTCGTGGCGGACCGGCAGCCAGACGCCGCCGTAGCGGTCGGAGTGGGCGACCGGGCAGGTCTGCCGCAGCTCCTCCCAGATGGGGTAGGGGTCCTGGGCCCAGCCCGCATCGGTGTGGTCGAAGTCGGTGGCCCAGTCCGTCACCGGAGGATGGTTCCCGCTCATGGCCTCACGCTACGGCCGCCGCTGGGGGTTCTGGCACGGTCGTGTCAATACCGGACCTGGGTGGTGAGCGACCCGTCCGCGGCCTCGACCACGACCAGCCGGGACATGCACGGCATGCAGTAGAGGCGGTCGCCCGGGCGCAGCTCGCGGGACGAGCGGATGACCACCTTGCACACCGGGCAGATGACCTCGTTGGGGGCGAGGGTGTCGCCGTCGCCCTTCCAGTGCCGGTAGTACTTGCGCCACTTGCGGGGGACCTCGTCGAAGTCGGTCTCCTCCAGCTCGTAGCGCCGCCGGGGGGTCTCGTCGGCCGCCTCCTCGGCGGCGTCGGTGAGGGGGTCGGCCAGCTCACTCATGCGGTGAGCCCCAGGCGCTCGATGGCCTGCAGGTAGTCGCGGCCCAGGTCGGCCCGCCCGTCGGCGGGCACCCCGGCCTCGGCCTGGGCGCTGGCGAAGGTGGCCAGGACCAGCCGGTCCAGGTCGTGGCGGACCGAGGTCAGGCGGTCCCGCACGGCCGGGTCGCGGTGCAGCTCGCGGCCGAGGTCGTTCTCGCCGAAGCCGAGGTGGCGGCGCTCGTCCTTGATGACGCCGTCGAGCACCGCCCGGGTGCGGGCGTCGACGTCGGGGCCGGTGGCGTGGGCCCGGAAGACCGTGTACTCCATCGTCTCCAGCACCACGTTCTGGGCGAAGAGGGCGGCCTCCCAGTCGCCGGCGGCCACGTAGGCCAGCAGCAGGTCGCGGAACTCGAGCAGGTGGGGGTCGGCCCGGCGGGCGATCTCGGCCTCGGGATCGGCCACGCCCAACTCGCGCAGGCGGTGGAGGAAGACCTCGAGGTGGCGGGCCTCGTCGACCACCTGGGTGGCCAGGAAGATCTTGGCGTGGCGGTTGGGGGCCAGGGCGACCATGCCGCTGGCCCCGTCGAGGGCGGCCGTCTCGCCGACGCAGTAGTTGCAGAGGGTGGTGATCAGCTGCTCCCGCGCCGCGCCCGCCGGCTCCTCGCCGGCCGTCCCCTCGGGCACGCCGTAGGGGCGGTCGGCCAGGTAGCCGTCGACCGCCTGGAACCAGAATTCGAAGGAGAGGACCTGGTCCCGGAAGTCGTCCTCGGCCAGCGCGTGCGGGTCGAAGTCGTCGTCCACGCGATGCTCAGGCGGGGGTGCGGGGCGACTGGTACTCGAGGCCGATGCGCCCCAGCCGGTCCTTGAACTCGGCGAGGACGGTGTCGGCCAGCACGGCCTCCATCTCGGCGGCGTCGGCCGCGGTCAGGTCGGCGCCGTGCCAGGTGACGTGCTCGGGCTCCTCACCCGCCTCGGCCATGGCCTCGGCGGCGATGGCCCGGGCCTCCTCGACGTTCTCGCCGGTGTAGGAGAAGGCCTCCGAGAAGGTGGCGAGCATGTGGTGGCTCATCTCGGCCTGCATCCGCTCGATCTCGGGCTTCTTCTCGGGGTGCTGGGCGATGAGGCTGCCGATGCGGTTCTCGCCGAAGCCGACGTGGCGGCGCTCGTCGGCGATGGTGCCGGTGAGGGTGTGGGCGAACTTGGGGTTGAGCTGGCGGGAGGTGGCCTCCATCAGCTCGAAAACCGAGAAGGCCATGCCCTCGAGGACGATGTTCTGGCCCACGACGCCGGCCACGAAGTCCTTGGCGTCGACCTTCTCGAGCAGCACCTCGGCGAACTTCACCAGGTGGGGGTTGGCGTAGCGGTCGATGGTCGACTCGAGGTCGTCGCCCTTCACGCCCAGGTCGTGGAGGCGCTGCGTGAAGATCTCGACGTGGCGGGCCTCGTCGAGGGTCTGGGTGGCGAGGAAGCACTTGCTGGCGTGGTCGGGGGCGCAGTTCACCAGGCCCGACGAGGCGGCCAGGGCGGCCCGCTCGCCGACGACGAGCTGCACGGTGCTGCGGATGGCGTCCTCCCGCAGGGCGTCGCTGGCCAGCAGCGCCTCGGGCTCCTTGTCGTCGGGCCCGTGGCCGTAGACCGTCTCCTCCAGGTACCCCTGCGGGCAGAGCTCCAGCCAGCGCTGGATGGAATAGCCGGACAGGAAGTTGCTCATCGGACGCTCCTCGGGTCGAGCCGTTCCGCTGACCATGGGCGCCCGGGGTCCCGACGGGAAGGGACCAAGGTCCTTTGGACCCAAACGATCTAGCCGGCAGGCGCGTCGACCCGGGCCCGTTCGACCCGGGCGGCGCCCGAGCCGGTGGCCACGGCGTGGTTCGAGGAGGGGGCCGTCAGGCAGAACAGGTCCCGGCCGTCCTCACCGCCGAGGGCGCAGGCGAAGCAGGGCAGGGTGGTGTCGACCACGGTGTCGACCTCGCCGCCCTCGGTGACGTGCAGGGCCCGGGGTGAGGCCGGGTCGGCGAACCAGATGCCGCCGGCGGCGTCGAGGCAGATGCCGTCCGGGAAGGTGCCGGGGACCTCGGCCCAGGTCCGCCGGTCGTCGAGGCGACCGTCGTCGTCCACGGAGAAGGCGGTCAGGCGCGAGGCCATGGTCTCGGCCACGACGAGGGTCCCGCCGTCGGGGGTGACCACGGTCCCGTTGGGGAACGACAGGTCGTCGGCGGCCACCGACACGGTGCCGTCGGGCTGCACCAGGGCCAGGGCGGCGGTGGTCGGCGTGCCGCCGCCGTCGAGGTCGAAGCCGAAGTTGCCCACGTAGGCCCGGCCGGCGGCGTCCACGACCATGTCGTTGGTGTGGAAGGTGGCGATTCCCGAGAGGTCGGCGTGCTCGACGAGGGTGCCGTCGGGCTCCTGGCGCAGGACCCGCCGGTCGGTCATGGAGACGACCAGCAGCCGCCCGTCGGGTAGCCACCCGAGGCCGGACGGCTGGCCGGGCACCTCGGCCTTGACCTCGGCCTCACCGGTGACGGGGTCGAGGGCCCGCACGACGTGCTGGAAGAAGTCGGAGAACCAGAGCCGCCCGTCGTGCCAACGCGGCCCCTCCCCGAAGTCCACCCCACCGAACACCACCTCGGTCCCGATCCCCATCCCGCCGACCGTACCCCCTGCCCCGGCGGTCACCAGGCCCGATCAGGATGGTGGGGTGAGAGCAAGCGAGGCGTCGACTGAGGTGTGTATGGTGTGCGCATGGCGCGGATCAACGTCTACCTGCCCGACGACCTTGCCGCGGCCGTGCGGGCGGCCGAGCTCAACGTCTCGCAGATCGCCCAGGTCGCGCTGACCGAGGCATTGGCCGGCCAGGCCACGGACCGCTGGTTGGAGGACGTGGCCCGGCTGCCTCCGACCGGTGTGACGACGACGGCGATCGTCGACGCCGTCGATGCCGCCCGCGAGGAGCTCGGCCGGTGAGGACTCCGACGGTGGTGGTCGACGCGTCGGCCTTCGTCGACCTGCTCGTCGGTGGGCCGACAGCACCGGCCCTGCAGGTCGAGCTGACCGGACACGCCCTGGCGGTGCCCGCCCACTTCGACGCCGAGGTGGCCTCGGCCCTGGCCCGGCTCGGCCGCGCCGGGCACCTCAGCGACCGGCAGGTGGGTGACCGGATCCGGCGCCTGGTGGCGGCGCCCCTCCGCCGCGTCGACCTGTCGGGATTGCTCCCCGGCGCGTGGCGACGACGGCACAACCTCCGGCTGGTCGACGCCATCTACGTCGAGCTGTCCGACCAGCTCGGTGGGGCGCCCCTGGTCACCACCGACCAGGGCCTGGCCCGGGCCTGGACCCACGCCCGCTTCATCACCCCCTGAGCCGGTACCCCGCCCAACTCACCCCGAAATTGCGTCGACCGGTTGCGCCCATCGCAACAAATCGACGCAATTTCGGAGGGTGCTGGGTCAGCCGAGGAGGAGGGTGGCGCCGAGGAGGCCGAGGCCGGTGCCGGTGAGGGCCCGGAGGACCTTGGAGCGGTCGAGGCCGAGGCCGGCGACGCCGCCGGTGGCGTGGAGGGCGGCGGAGGCGACCAGGAAGCCGACGGCGTAGAGGGCGGGGTGGCCCAGGGCCGGGGCCTCGGCGCCGTGGGCCCAGCCGTGGAGGGTGCCGGCGGCGGCCACGGCGGCCACGGTGACGGGCACGGCGGTCCGCACGTCGAAGGCGATGACCAGGCCGACCACCAGCACGGTCAGGGCGATGGCGGGCTCGAGGCCGCCCACGGCCCCGCTGGCCATGCCCAGGACGCCCCCGGCGGCCAGGCCCCCGACGAAGGCGGCGGGCAGGCCCCACCAGGGGAGGCGGCCGCGGGACAGCACGGCCAGCACCCCCACGGCCAGCATGGCGGCCAGGTGGTCGATGCCCGTGAGGGGGTGGAGGAGGCCGTCGAAGAGGCCGTTGCCGGCGGTGATGTGGGCGAGCATGGGGCCAACCTAGTCCTGGGGGAACGTCACGTCCTCCAGCTCACGGCCGACGGTTTCGGGGACCCGGAGCAGGCAGGCGGCGGCCAGGGCCATCGGGGTGAAGACGAGGCCGGCGGCTGCTGCGAAGTGGTCCCCGGCGTCGGCCACCAGTCCGAAGGCGAGGAGACCCAGGAAGGCGCCGACGACCCCGGCCACGACCAACCAGCCGGCGACCGCGGCGCGCACCTCGGTGGGGAACGACTCGGCCTGCAGGGCGCCGAAGGCGGGGAGGAAGGCCGACCCCACCAGGACGGCGGCCAGGTAACCGACGGCGGCGGCGGGCACCGACCCGCTGTAGGTCACCACCCCGGCCAGCGGGACCGCCACCACCGCCACCGCCGCCGTGGGGCGCCGGCCCAGGCGGTCGGCGGCCAGCCGCCCGACCAGCAGCCCGACCAGCCCGAAGAGCCCGGCGGCGACCACCAGGACGGCGGAGGTCCCCGGAGCCTGGTCGAGGACGTCCTCCAGGTAGAGGAAGAAGAAGCTGTTGGCCGGACCGGTCACCACACTGATGGCCACCATCACCCCGGCGAGCAGGGCCAGCCGCCGTCGGAACGCCGGGGCCACCGCCCCCAGCACCGGGACCGTCCGGTCGGCGTCGTCGAGGCCGGCCCAGCGGTCGGGCTCGGCCAGGCGGGGCCCGAGGGCGGTCACCAGGACCAGCGGCACCAGGGCCAGGGCGAAGACCGCCCGGAAGCCGAGGGCGTCACCGGCCACGCCCCGCAGCACGGCCACCAGGCCCGACCCCACCCCGTAGGCGGCGGCCACCAGGGCCATGGCCTTGGCCCGGTCGGCACTGGCCGTCTGCTCGGCGGCGGCCACCCCGGCGATCGTGTTGGTGGCGGTGAGCAGGGGTCGGCTCACGGCGAAGACGGCGACGAACACGGCATACGTCGGGCTGAAGGCCGCAAGGGCGGTGAGGGCGACGCCCAGCCCGCACCACCAGCGCAGGGTCCGCCGGCGCCCGAGCCGGTCGGCCGCCCCGGCCAGGGGCAGAGCCGCCAGCGACGCCAGGCGGATGACGGCGAGGCCGACGCCCAGCGCCGTGCCCGAGAGGCCGACCTGGGCGGCGATGGTGTCGCCGGGCCCCTCGCCACCCAGGCCCTCGGCCACGTCGCCCAGGGCGGCGATCACCCCGAACTGGCAGAACCCGGCGGCGCCCACGTAGGCGGCCAGCAGGAGCACCTGGGGGTCCCGCCAGCGGACGAGGCGGGGGTTGACCGGGCCGGGCACCCGGCCAGGTTGGCACCAGGGGCGCACTACCGTCGCGCCGATGCGCAACCGGGTCGTGACCATCGGCGTGCTCCTCCTGCTCGTGGTGCTGGCGGCCGCCTGCGGCGACGACTCGGCCTCGACCGACGCCGCCGCCGACACCACCGCGCCATCCACCACGGCGCAGCCCGAGGCGGCCCCGCCGGTCGAGGGCGTGGGCCAGGGCGGCGACTGGGTGGAGCACCAGGCCGACGAGGGCTGTCAGTGCGCCGACGGCAGCGAGTTCACCTACTGGAGCCGCACCGCGGATCCCGAGAGGGTCGTCCTCTACTTCCAGGGCGGCGGGGCCTGCTTCTCGGCCGAGACCTGTTCGTTCACCGACGGGACCTACCTGGTCCAGGCCGACCCCGGCCAGGTCACCACCGAGACCCCGTCGGGCATCTTCGACTTCGAGAACCCCGACAACCCATTGGCGGACTGGTCGTTCGTGTTCGTGCCCTACTGCACCGGCGACGTCCACATCGGCGACAACGTCAACGAGTACACCGAGGATCTCACGGTGGCCCACGTCGGCTGGCGCAACGCCCGCTCGGCCATGGATCACCTGGTGGCCGAGTTCGGCGGGGCCGACCAGGTGCTCGTCACCGGGTCCAGCGCCGGTGGGGTGCCCTCACCCCTGGTCGCGGGCGTCCTCTCCGACGAGCTGCCCGACGCCGACATCGCCGCCCTGGCCGACGCCTCGGGGGCCTACCCGGACAACCCGGCGGTCAACGCCGGCATCGGCAGCCTGTGGGGCACCTACGCCAACGTGCCCGACTGGGAGGTCAACGAGGGCCTGACCCCCGAGGACTGGAGCATCCCGGGCCTGTTCGTGCAGGCCGGCCTCCACGACCCCGAGATCCGCATGGCCCGCTACGACAACGCCTGGGACGAGGTGCAGCAGCAGTTCACCAGCCTGTCCGGGCTCAGCTCGGATGACCTGCCCGACCTGCTGACCGGCAACGAGGCCCAGATCGAGGCGGCGGGGGTCCCGGTGGCCAGTTACCTGGCGGCGGGCACCGACCACACGATCCTGGGCAGCGACGCCCTCTACACGCTGGAGACCGAGGGCGTGGCCTTCCTCGACTGGCTCACGGCCTTCGTCGAGGGCGAGTCGGTGGACGACGTCACCTGCGTCGACTGCGGGCAGTCGACCCTGGCCGGGGGCTGAGCGGCGAGGCCGCGGGCGCCGGCCGGGACCCCGGGGGGTGGGGGTCCCGGCCGGGCCGGCGTCCGGTCCCCGGGGGGGATGGGGACCGGTGGGCCTGTCCGGGGGTGGGCCGGAAAGGCGACCTGGCGGGTCGGTGGGCGAGGGTCAGGCGGCGCGGTGCTCGGTGAGGGCCGTGACCGTGGCGGGGGTGCGGGCAGCCTCGTCACCGGGGCCCTGGACACCGGGGGTGCGCAGGTCGGCCAGGGTGGCCTCCCAGTGCAGCTGCGAGCGGATCCAGATCAGGCCCTCGGCGTTGGCCCGGAACTCGCTGCTCTTCAACGACCCGTCCATCGGTGTCCCTCCTTTACTTAGTGCTAAATACTACGCCCGGGACGGGGACCTGTCAAGGGGAACGGGCGCGACGTGACGAGGGTCACAGCGGGCCGCGGTCGCGGCCGACGTGGGGTGGGCTACGTTCAGCCGCCGAGCGGGAAGGGGCGTCCATGCCGACGTTCGCTCGGAGCACCACCCCCGGTCGACCGTGGGCGCCGGAGCCTCTGGGTTCCCGCGCTCGCCCTGGTCTGGTCGGCGTCCCGCCACCCCTTCCCGGCGGGGCGCCGGCCAGTTTGTTCTCAGCCGGGGTTGACGGCGCGGCCTTCGGTGAACCAGCTCCAGGGGCTGCGGGCGGTGCCGTAGCGGCTCTCGGCCGACTCGACCTCGAAGCCGGCGGCCTCGACGAGGGCCACGGGCTCCCGGGTCAGGTGGCAGCCGTCGGCCAGGCGCTTCTGCATCGGCTCGATGCGGTGTTGCCAGCGGGCCATGCCGTCGTCGGGCGCCAGGCCGTGTTCGAGGAAGTGGAAGCGCCCGCCGGGGCGCAGCACCCGGCGCAGCTCGGCCAGTGCCGCCTCGACCCCGGGGATCGTGCAGAGCGTGAAGGTCGACAGGGCGCCGTCGCAGCTGTCGTCCTCCAGGGGCAGGGACTCTCCCTGCAGGCCGACGTGCTCGACGGTGACGGCGGACGCCGCCACCCGCGGCTCGGCCAGCTTCCGGGCGGTGAGGGCGGGCTCGACGGCGTAGACCACGGTCACGGCCTCGGGGTAGACGGGGACGTTGAGGCCCGAGCCGAAGCCGATCTCGACCACCTCACCCTCCAGGCCGTCCACCACCCGACCCCGCCAGCGCTGGAGGTCCTTGGTGCCACAGGCCTTGTCGACGAGGCGGGGCAGGAGGTGCTCGCGGTAGAAGCCCATCCCCCCAGCCTCCCACGCCCGGTCGGGACCTCCTGCCCTGGCCGGCCCCCGTCCCGCCCCGCAGGATCGGGGCCATGAGCGACACGACCATCGACCTGGTGGCCGCCCTGGGTGGGCGTGGGGCGCTCGACCAGATCGTCGAGGACCTCTACATCCGGGTCCAGAACGACCCCCTCCTGGCCCCGATCTTCACCGGGGTCGACTACGACCACCTGGTGGGCATGCAGCAGGAGTTCCTGGCCACCGCCCTGGGCGGCACCGCCGGGCGCTCGGGGTCGGCGCTCCGGGCCATCCACGGGGGCCGGGGCATCACGCCCCAGCACTTCTCGCGCTTCGTCGAGCACTTCCTCGCCGCCCTGGAGAGCCGCTACGTCGACGACGAGGTGATCGCCGCCACCGGCCGCCGGCTCGGGCTCTACCTGGAGGACATCACCGGGACGACCCCCGAGGCCGGGTAGCCCGACGCCGCCCGGCCGGCCTGCGAGACTCGGTCCATGGCGACGGTGCTGATCACGGGCTGCTCGACGGGCTTCGGCCGGGCGGCGGCCGAGGAACTGACCCGACGGGGCCACCGCGTCGTGGCCACGGCCCGGCGGGTCGAGACCCTCGACGACCTCGAGGTGGCCCAGCGCCTCTCCCTCGACGTCGACGACGACGCCTCGGTGGCGGCCGCCGTCGCCGCTGCGGGACCCGTCGACGTGCTGGTCAACAACGCCGGCTGGGAGACCGCCGGCCCCGTCGAGAAGGCGCCCCTCGACGAGGTGCGGGCCATGTTCGAGACGAACCTGCTCGGCGCCGCCCGCATGGTCCAGGCCGTGCTGCCCCCCATGCGGGACCGGGGCACGGGCACCATCGTGAACGTGTCGTCGGTCGCCGGCGTGGTCGCCGGCCCGCTGAACGGCTTCTACTCGGCCTCCAAGCACGCCCTCGAGGCCATGTCGGAGAGCCTCCACTACGAGGTCGGTCATTTCGGCGTCCGCGTCGTCATCATCGAGCCGGGCGGCTTCGCCACGGCCTTCGGCGACAACGCCCGCCGTCACGGCGAGGACGAGCCGCCCTACGACGAGCTCCGGCGCCAGTGGGACGCCGCCTCGGCCGTCCTCCAAGGCGCCGAGCTCCCGGGTCCCGCGGCGGTGGCGGTGGCCATCGCCGACGCCATCGAGGCCGAGTCGACGCCCCTGCGCATCCCGGTCGGTGCCGATGCCGAGCTGGTGGTGTCGGTGCGGGCCGCCCACGACGACGCCGCCTTCGAGGCGACGATGCGGGAGACCCTCGGCCTCACCTGGTGAGGTCGGGCGCCTCGGCGGGGGTGCGGGCCAGCAGCCAGCCGCCGGCCAGCAGGGCGAAGGCCACGGCCGGGCTGAGACGCACGCCCAGCAGGGCGCGCCCGCCCACGGTGAAGGGCTCGGCGAAGCCGGCCAGGGCCAGGCCGGCCAGGCCGACGACGGCGGCCACCGCCCCGAGCACCCGGCGGCCCCGACGACCTGGAGCCCGCCGGCGGGTCGGCCACCGCTCGACCGGGGACACGGCGGCGACGATGGCCACGAGCACCCCGAGCGAGAGGGCCAGCAGCAGCACCTTCTGACCCCACCAGGCGAGGGTGCCCACCGGCTCGACCGGCAGGCCGAGGGCCAGCAGGGCCGCCCCGACGGCGATGTAGGCGGTGAGGTGCCAGAGGAACACGCTGAGCACGGCCAGGTTGACCACGATCGTGGCCCGCCACGGGCCGGGTCGGGTCAGCCACCGCTGCAGCGGGCGCCGGGCGGCGAGGAGGAGCGCGGCCTGGGCCACCGTCAGGACGAGGATGGGCGTCGTCGGCGGGCTCATGTTCGAGATCCGCTGCCCGGGCAGGCCGATCATGCTCACCGGGTACGGGCCGATCGTCGTCAGGGCCGTCAGGACGCCGAGGGCGAGGGCCGCCACGCCCAGCGCCCGCCGGGGCGGCACGCCGTCGAAGCGCCCCTCGGCGTGGGCGAAGCCGAGGCCCTGGGCGACGAGGAAGACGGCGAGGTAGTTGCCGACCGCCAGTCCAGGCCGGACCTCGTTGAGCCGGAGGACGTCGAGGCCGACCACGACGGTCACCAGCACGGCGATGGTCGCGACCGGGTGCCGGCGGTGGGCCCGGAGGTGGAGCGGGGCGGCGAGCACGACGAGCAGGTAGACGGCGAGGAACCACAGCGGCTGGGCGGCGATGCGGGTCACGTCCTCGACGAGGGTCGACCCATCCGCGGCGGCGACGAGGACGGCGGCCAGGGCCAACCAGACGGCGGCGAACACCACGGTCGGCCGCAGGAGGCGGTCGGCCCGACCGGCGAGGAACCGGCCGGTGTCGACCGGCCCCCGGTCGGGGTGGAGGGCCTGCCAGTTGGCGAAGCCCCCGACCAGGAAGAAGACGGGCATCACCTGGAACACCCAGGTGAGGGGCCGCAGGGCCGGGAGGTCGGCCAGGGCGTTGGTGCCCTCGAGGCCGTCCTCGGCCTCGACCACGGTGGCGACGAGCCAGTGGCCGGCGACGACGGCGAGGATGCTCGCCCCCCGCAGGAAGTCGATCACCCGGTCCCGATCCACCGGCGTGGCGGCGACCACGGCGTCGAGGCGGTCGTTCACGCCTGCAGCCTGACAGCCGGATGGGACCGACCCGTCGGGAATACCCCTAGGGGTACGGTACGGAAACTCATTGCAGTCTAGTGCAATGAATACTAGGGTGAGCTGAGGACGATGAGGCAAACGCCCGAGAGGAGACCACACCATGGCGATCATCACCACCGTCGACGAGAGCGAGGCGCACCTCGTGCTGGGCGAAGTTCTCCGACCGCTGATCACGAACACGATGGGTTCCTCGATCGAGGTGTTCGACACGAGCGGGCCGAGCGGCGTCGGCCCGCCGCCGCACCGCCATCCGTGGGAGGAGATCTACGTCGTTCTGGACGGCGCGCTCGAGGTGGTCATCGGTGGCGAGGCCCACTCGGTGTCGGTCGGCGGACTGGCCTACGTCCCGGCCGAAACCGAGCATGCCTATCGAAACTTGACCGACGCGCACTTCCTGACGATCGTCAGCGCGGGCAAGGCCTCCGCGTTCTTCGCCCAACTCGCCGACGAGGTCCAGATGTCGCCGCCCGATGTCCCCGAGATCGTCCGGGTGGCAGCGATCAACGACGTGACGATCTCGACGTGACCGCCGAGCGGACCTATGCCAGTCCGAGGCGCTCCGCGCAGGCAGCAGCGACGCGAGCGGCGATCCTGGACGCCTTCGCCGAGCAGATCGTCGATCCCGACCGCTCGTCGCTCTCGCCGACCGAGGCTGCCGCCCGGGCCGGGGTGTCGGTCCGCACCGTGCACCACTACTTCCCCGACATCGACGCTCAGCTGATCGGGCTGGCCGAGCGATTCGACGCCCAGGCGCGTCCCCAGGACGTGGCGCTGGCCGACGGACCGGACGATCTCGCCCGCTACTTCCGCGACATCCACACCGTCGCGTTGCGGAGCCTCCTCGCCCGGGCCCTCGCCCAGTTCCGTAGCCCCGCGTGGAACGAGGTACGTGCCAGGCGACGAGCCGAGCGCCACGAAGCGATCCGCCGATCCGTCGCGGCGATCGGCGCTCCCGCGCAGGCCACCGAGGACGCCACGACGATGCTCCTGATGCTCTCGGGCGCCGACATCTGCTGGCCGATGCACGAGATCTACCACTTGCCGAAGGAACGGATCCCCGACGTGATCGCCAACACCGTGCAGCTCATCGTCGACCAGCTCGAGCGCAGCGTCGCCGGGAGCAGCCACGACGACGGGGACTGAGCTGAATCGGCCCGGGGTTCGTCGGAGGCTCCTGCCTGGAGACGACGATGGTGTCATGCCCCGAGAGAGGTCTCCGGTGAAGCCGACGACCCGTCGCGAGTCAGGTCTTGCGGCGCAGCGGCGGCGGAGGTCGACACTGCCGGGGGATGCCACCGGTCACGTCGGTCCGGCACCGGTGACGGCGCCGGGCCGATCGGTGGTCAGAGCGGGTCCAGGCGGACCCGCTCGCCGGGGCGAGGGACGACGGCGAGGAGGGCGAGGTCGGTTTCGAGCCGCTCGGCCAGCACTGCGGCCGCACCCTCCTCGCCGTGGACCACGTAGACGACCTCCGGCGGCTCGGGGGCGCCCGCCACCCAGGCCACGAGGTCGTCCTGGTCGGCGTGGGCCGACAGGTCGACGGTGACGACCCGGGCCCGGACCCGGCGGTAGGCCCCGAGGAGCTTGATCATCGTGGCCCCGTGGGCGAGGGCGTCGCCCCTCGTCCCCGGCGCCTGGAAGCCCACGAGCAGCACCGTGTTGCGGCTGCTGCCCAGGCGCTCGGCCAGGTGGTGGAGCACCCGGCCGCCGGTGGCCATGCCCGAGGCCGACACCACGATGAAGGGCCCCCGGCGCTCGTTGATGGCCTTGGAGTCCTCGACGGTGCGGGCCTCGCGGAGGTCGAGGTGGGTGAAGAGGACCCGGCCGTGCAGCTCGGGGCGCACCTCGGGTGAGGACTCGAGGGCCGCCTCGCGGTAGGCCCGCAGCGCCCGGAGCGCCATGGGGCTGTCCACGAACACCGGCAGGTCGGGGATGGTCCCCGCTGCCCTGAGGCGGTCGAGGTGCCAGAGCACGACCTCGGTCCGGTCCACGGCGAAGGCGGGGATGACCACCACGCCGCTCTGGGCGACCGTGCTGGTCACGGCCTCGGCCAGGACGGACTCGACGTCGGCGTCGGGGTGGCGACGGTCGCCGTAGGTCGACTCGCACAGCACCACGTCGGCCCCGGCCCGGGGCTCGGGCGGGCACAGGAGCGGGTGGGTCGAGCGGCCGAGGTCGCCGCTGAAGGCCACCCGGCGTCCGCCGTTCGTCCCGTCGACCCGCAGGTGCACCGTGGCCGCCCCGAGGATGTGGCCGGCGCGCTCCCAGGTGGCCCACACCCCCGGCACCACCTCGGTCTCGGTGCTGAAGGGGACCTCGACGAGCTGGTCGAGGCAGGCCCGGGCGTCGGCCTCGGTGTAGAGCGGCAGGGCCGGCTCGTGGCGGGAGTACCCGCGCCGGTTGGCGAAGGCGGCCTCCTCCTCGTGGAGGTGGCCGCTGTCGGGCAGGACGATGCGGGTCAGGGCGGCCGTGCCCGGCGTGGCGTAGACCGGGCCGGTGTAGCCGTGGGTCGCCAGCCGGGGGACCCAGCCGCTGTGGTCGACGTGGGCGTGGGTGAGCACCACGGCGTCGACCGACGACTCGTCGACGGGGAAGGGCTCCCAGTTGCGCTTCCGCAGCGCCTTGGGCCCCTGGAACAGGCCGCAGTCGACGAGGACCCGGTGCCCCTCGTCGGTCTCGACGAGGAAACGGCTCCCGGTCACGGTCCGGACACCGCCCACGAAGGTCAGCGTGCTCATCCCACCACCCTCTCGTCGTCGACGGGCCGGTGTCGCCGGGGCACCGGCACCCAGGTGAGGTCCTCGGCCGCCACCACGTCCGGGAACACCGCGGCGGCGTCGGCGGCGAACGCCGCCGGGTCGGGGTGGCGCTGGGAGTAATGGGTGAGTACGAGGCGGCGGACGCCCGCCTCGCGGGCGATCTCGGCGGCCTGGCCCGCGGTGAGGTGGCCGTGGGCCGCGGCCAGGTCCTCCTCCCCGGTCCGGTAGGTCGACTCGGTGACGAGGAGGTCGGCGTCGCGGGCCAGGGTGACGGCGGCATCGCAGCTCCGGGTGTCCATCACCACGGCCACCACCTGGCCCGGCCGGGTGACGGCCACCTCGTCGAGGTGGACCCGTCGGCTCCCGACGCGGACCGAGCCGTGGCGCCGCAACTCGCCCACAGCCGGCCCCTCGACCCCGAGGGCGGCCAGGCGGGCCGGCAGGAGGTGCAGACCCTCGGGCTCCTCGAGGCGCCAGCCCACGCAGGGCACGGTGTGGTCGAGGGCCAACGCGCTCAGGCGGAACGGGGCACCGTCGGTGGGCACCGGTCCGTCACCGGCCGCGGGATGGAGCCGCAGGTCGACCGGGCTCGTGTCCTCCGTGCCGTCGAGTAGGTGGCGGAGATGCTCGGTCGAGGCCGCCGGGACGTGGACGTGGAGCGGGCCCCGGGCGCCGTCGTTGGCCCGGCGTTCGATCACCCCGGGCAGGCCCAGGCAGTGGTCGCCGTGCAGGTGGGTGAGACAGACCCGGTCGATGCGTACCGCCTTCACCCCGCCCCGGGCCAGTTGGGTCTGGGCACCCTCGCCGGGGTCGAAGAGGACCAGGTGGTCGTCCCAGCGCAGCACCAGGCCGTTCACGTGACGGTCCTGGGTCGGGGACTGTGCCGCGGTCCCGAGGACGAGCAGGGCCCGGTCGGTGCGGCCCCCCGCCGGGCCGCCGGTCACCGGTCCCAGCCCTGGCGGCCCACGAGGGGCACGAAGCGGACCGGGCCCAGCCGGTCGGTGACCAGCTCGTCGCCCTCCCGGCGCACCCGCACCAGCTCCTGGTCCCAGGCGTCGGGACCGACCGGGATCACCAGCCGCCCACCGTCGGCCAACTGGTCGAGCAGGGCCGTCGGGGGCCCGGGGGCGGCGGCGGTGACGACGATGGCGTCGTAGGGGGCGGCGTCGGGCCAGCCCAGCGACCCGTCGCCCTGGAGCACGGTGACGTTGGTGACCCCCTGCTCGGCCAGCGCCCGCTGGGCGGAGGCGGCCAGGCCGGCCAGGCGCTCGATGGTCCAGACGTGGGCGGCGAGGCGGGCCAGCACGGCGGCGCCGTAGCCCGAGCCGGTGCCCACCTCGAGCACCCGGTCGTCGGGGCCCAGGACGGCGGCCTCGGCCATGGCGGCGACGATGTAGGGCTGGCTGATCGTCTGGCCCTCGCCGATGGGCAGGGCGCCGTCGGCGTAGGCCTGCTCGACCGCCCCGGGCGGGACGTAGGCCTCGCGGGGCACGCTGCCCATGGCGGCCAGCACCGCCTCGTCGGCGATGCCCCGGGGGACCAGGTCGTGGCGGACCATGGCGGCGCGGTCCCGGGCGGTGCGGTCGGCGGCGCCCACGGCCTCAAGGATGGCCGACCCCGGCCAGCAACTCGTCGAAGCCGACCTGGATCCCGGCGGCCAGCACCCCGATGTCGGGGGCCGAGTCGTGGTCGGCGGTGATGCCGAAGCAGAGGTTGCCGTCGTAGGAGAGGATGGCCACGGCGAAGCGCACGCCGAGCGCCACCGGGACGAAGGGGAAGTAGTCGAGCATCCGACGGCCGGCGGCGTAGAGGGGGAACTGGGGCCCGGGAACGTTGGTGCAGACCGTGCTGACGTTGCGCTGGGGGAAGCGGCGGATCCAGGCGACCACCGCCCGGGTGCCGAGGGCCATCAGCGGCGGCGGCACCAACTGGGCCAGGGTCGTGACCGCCTCGCCGGCCTCGGCCTCGTGGGACGCCTTGAGGTACCGCAGCTCGTTGCGGACCGCCTCGTAGCGCAGCTCGCAGAACTCGTCGGCCACGGGGAGCTCGGCCACCAGCGCGCTGACCTCGTTGTCGAGCACGCCGTGCTCGGTGCGGACCGACACCGGTACCAGCGTCCGCACCTCGCTGGTGCGGGGGTCCTCGCCCCGGGCGATCAGCAGGTCGCGGAAGCCCCGGGTGATGGCGGCCAGCACGACGTCGTTGACGGTGCCGCCCCGCTCGTCCTTGATGCGGCGGGCGTCGTCGAGGGCCACCCGCACCGTGGTCCAGCGCCGCCGCTCGCCGATCGAGCCGTCGATGCTGGTGGGTGGCGTCGGCCAGGCCGCCCCCAGCCAGGAGCCCACCCCGGTGGCGAGGGTGCGAGCGGTGTCGAGGGCCTCGACCGGCCGGCCCAGGGCGCCGGCCAGGCGGCGACCGGTGTCGACCACCGCCCCACCCAGCTCGCCCATGGCGCCCAGCACCAGCTCGGTGTCGGTGGGGGCCGGGGCCGGGTGCCAGTCGTCGGGCCGGC
>CAYTJS010000025.1:12207-22105 GCA_964438115.1 uncultured Iamiaceae bacterium | reverse complement strand
CGGGAGGCCGCCGCCCTCGACGCGGCGGTGGCCGCCGCGGCCGCCGTCGACGTGGCCGTGGTGGTCGTCGGCTCCAACGACGAGTGGGAGTCCGAGGGCGGCGACCGCGCGGACCTCGACCTCCCTGGCGACCAGGACGAACTGGTCCGCCGGGTGGCGGCGGTCAACCCCCGCACCGTCGTCGTGCTCAACTCGGGTTCGCCGATGCTGCTGCCCTGGGTCGACGACGTGGCCGCCGTGGTGGCGGCCTGGTACCCCGGCCAGGAGGGCGGGCACGCCGTGGCCGACGTCCTGGTGGGCGACGAGGACCCGGGAGGCCGCATGCCCACCACCTGGCCCCGCCGTCTGGAGGACACGCCCGCCCACGCCTGGTATCCCGGCACCGACGGCCACGCCGCCTACGGCGAGGGCCTGCTGCTCGGTCACCGCTGGTACGAGACCAAGGGGATCGCGCCGCAGTGGTGGTTCGGCCACGGCGGCAGCTACACGACCTTCGCCTGGGAGGTCCTCGACGTCACCGCCGAGGCGGCCGTGGTCCGGGTGACCAACACGGGAGACCGCGACGGGGTCGAGGTGGTGCAGGCCTACGTCGGCCGGCCCGACCACCTCGCCGACGAGCCCCCGGTCGTGCTGGCCGGCTTCGCCAAGGTGGCCCTGGCCCCCGGAGCGGCCGAGGACGTGACCGTCGCCCTGTCGCCCGCCGCCTTCCGGCGCTGGGACGTCGAGGCCCACGACTGGACGGTCGACCCCGGGGACCGGGTCGTGCGCATCGCCCGCTCCGCCGACCCGGCCGCCGTCGTCGCGACGCACACGGTCACCGTCGGGGGTCGCTCGTGAACCTGATGATGCTGCTGGAGATGGCCACCCAGGTGGCCGGGGACCGGGTCGCGTTCGGCTCGCGGGCCGACGGGGTCACCTACCAGGGACTCTTCGACCGGGCCGGGGGCGGGGCCCGACTGCTGGCCGACGCCGACGCCGCCACGCTGGCCTTCGTCGGCATCCCCTCCGACGCGTTCCCCGCCGCCGTGTTCGCCGCCTCCTGGGCGGGCGTGCCCCTCGCCCCCCTCAACTACCGGCTGGGCGACGAGCAACTGGCGCCCCTCCTCGACCGCCTGGAGCGTCCCCTCGTCGTGGCCGACCCCGCCTATGTCGACCGCCTGCGGGCGCTGGGCGCCCGGGTGGTGCCCGACGACGAGTGGGTGGCCGCCGCCGATGCCACCGCGGCCGCCGACCCGTGGGCCATGGACCCCGACGCCGTGGCCCTGCTGCTCTTCACCAGCGGGACGACCGCCGAGCCCAAGGCCGCCGTCCTGCGTCAGGAGCACCTGTGCTCGTACGTGCTGGGCTCGGTGGAGTTCGCCGCCGCCGACGAGGACGCCGCCGCCCTGGTCAGCGTGCCGCCGTACCACATCGCCGGCGTGGCCAACGTGGTGTCGAACGTCTACTCGACCCGGCGGGTGGTGCTCCTGCCCCAGTTCGAGCCCGGGGCCTGGCTGGCCACCGCCCGGGCCGAGGCCGTCACCCACGCCCTGGTCGTGCCCACCATGCTGGCCCGCGTCGTCGACCACCTGGGCGACGCCCCCGCCGAGGTGCCGACGCTGCGGTCCCTCGCCTACGGCGGGGCGCCCATGCCGGTCACGGTGCTGGAGCGGGCCTTGGCCGCCTTCGGCGACACCGACTTCGTCAACGCCTACGGCCTGACCGAGACGTCCTCGACCATCGCCGTCCTCGGCCCCGACGACCACCGGGCAGCGATGGCCAGCGACGACCCGGCCGTGCGGGCCCGCCTCGGGTCGGCCGGCCGCCTCCTGCCCACCGTCGAGGCCGAGGTACGCGACGGCCTGCTGTGGGTGCGGGGCGAGCAGGTCTCGGGGGAGTACGCCGGCCTCGGCTCGGTCCTCGACGAGGACGGCTGGTTCCCCACCGGTGACCTGGCCCACGTCGACGACGAGGGCTTCCTCTTCATCGAGGGCCGGGCCGACGACACGATCATCCGGGGCGGCGAGAACATCGCCCCCGCGGAGATCGAGGAGGTGCTCCTCCGCCACGAGGCCGTGGCGGACTGCGCCGTGGTCGGGGTCCCCGACGACGAGTGGGGCCAGCGCATCGCCGCCGTCGTGGTGCTGCGGGCGGAGGCCACCGAGGACGACCTGCGGGCCTGGTGCCACGAGCACCTCCGCGGCTCCAAGACCCCTGACCACCTGGAGGTCCGGGCCGAGCTGCCGTACACCGAGACGGGCAAGTTGCTCCGCCGTCGTCTGCGCGACGACTTGACCGCCAGCGACTAGAACACCCGGCACCGTTCCCCTCGCCCCCAGGAGGCGCCGTGTCCACCGAGCAGACCAAGGCCGTCTACGACCACCACATGGAGGCGCTCGCCGCCGGCGACGTCGACGGGGTGCTGGACGACTACACCGAGGACAGCGTCTTCGTCAGCAACGCCGGTGGCGTCCTGAAGGGTCTCGACGCCCTCCGCGGCGTGTTCGAGATGGCGGCCGGCGCCATGGGTGACCTCGAGATCCTGGCCGAGCACGTCGACGGCGAGATCGCCTACGTGGCCTGGAAGTCGGGGGCCATCCCCTTCGGCACCGACACGCTCGTCGTGCGCGACGGCAAGATCGCGGCCCAGACGGTGGCCCTGCACTTCGGCTGACGGACCGGTCGGTGGGCCCGGGTGGGCCATGATCGGGGCATGCTCACCCGCCTCGACGACTACCCGGTCCACCAGACGGCCCAGCCGCTCTCGATCCCGGCCACCAGCGACCGGCACGCCTACGACCGCTACTGGTTCAACGGCTACGACCGTGAGGGCGAGTTCTACTTCGGCATCGCCACCTGCCGGTACCCCAACCTGGGGATCCTCGACGGCGCCTTCTCGATCGTCCGCGGCGACGAGCAGCACGCATTCGCCTGCTCGCGGCGCATGCCGGCCGAGCCCACCGACCTGTCCATCGGGCCCTTCGAGCTGCAGATCCTCGAGCCGATGGGCCGGACCCGGCTGGTGCTCGACGACAACGACACCGGGATCTCCGCCGAGCTGACCTTCATCCCGCGCACGGCGGCGGTGGAGGAGGGCCGCCAGACCTTGGTCCGCGAGGACCGGCTGGTGCTCGACTCGACCCGCTTCGCCCAGTGGGGGCACTGGGAGGGCGAGATCCGCTACGCCGGCGAGTCCGTCACCGTCGACGCCGCCGTCACCCCCGGGACCAAGGACCGGTCGTGGGGCGTGCGCCCCGTGGGCGACCCCGCCCCGCCGGGGGCGCCGGCGCAGGACTTCACCGGCATCTACTTCCTGTGGGCCCCGATCCACTGGGAGGACCGCTGCACCCACTTCCTCGTCTTCGAGGAGCCCGACGGTCGCCAGTGGCACACCGACGCCATGGTCGTCCCCGTCCACGACGGGTCGGTGCCGCCGGTCATCGACCCCGACGTGCGCATCCTGGCCGGGGCCACCCACGACCTCGTCTACCTGCCCGGCACCCGCCGCATGAAGGAGGGCCGCATCGCCCTGGTCGACCACGGCGGTGAGCGCATCGACATCGGCCTCGAGCCCCTCATCTGCTTCCGGATGAAGGGCATCGGCTACACCGACGTCGAGTGGGGCCACGGCATGTGGAAGGGCGAGCTGGCCCACGCCGGCCGCTCCTGGCGTCTCGACGAGCTCGACGAGATGGCCATCGACAACCAGCACATCCAGCAGGTGGTCCGGGCCCGCTGCGGCGACGAGGTGGGGGTGGGCGTGCTCGAGCAGCTCTGCTTCGGTCCCCACCACCGCTACGGCTTCACGGACTTCCTCGACCCGGCCACCTGACCCGGCCCGAAGGGTCCTTCGACCCTGGGGAGTGCTCCCGTCGGCTCGCCACCATGGGGCGACGAGAACGAGAGGGGAGTCCCCGATGCCGATGCTTGGTGCCGACGAGCCCGTGTCCCGCCTGGTCCGTCGCGGGCCGGTGACCGTCGAGCCGCACGTGACCCTGCGTGGGCTGGCCGAGTTGCTGGTGCGCGAGGAGGTCGGCGTGGCCCTGGTCACCAAGGAGGGGACCTCGGTGGGGCTGGTGTCGGAGCGGGACGTGGTGCGAGCGGTGGCCGACGGCTCCGACGTGGACGACGACCGGGTCGAGGACGTGATGGTCTTCGAGGTGGTGGCCATCGATCCGCACGAGACCATCGGCGGGGCCGCCGCCCGGATGCTCGACGGCGAGATCCGTCACCTCCTGGTCTCCGACGGCGAGCGCTCGCTGGGCGTGATCTCGATCCGCGACGTCCTGGGCGCCTGCGTCGAGCACTGACCGTCGGCTGAACCGACGTTCAGTCATCCGTGATTAGGGTTCAGGCATGAGCCGGTTCCCGTTCCCGCTGCCGTTCGGCTGGTTCAAGGTGGCCGACCGGGGGGAGGTGGCCGAGGGCGAGGTCCGCACCCACCGGTACTTCGGCACCGAGATCGTCCTGTGGCGGGACGACGAGGGCACCCTGCGCTGCCACGAGGCCTTCTGTCCCCACCTGGGCGCCCACCTGGGCGACGGCTGCGTGGTCGACGGCCACCTGCGGTGCGCGTTCCACCACTGGACCTTCGCCGGCGACGGCACCAACGCGGCCATCCCCTACGCCGACCGGGCCAACCGCAAGGCCCGGCTCCGGGCCTACCCGCTCCACGAGACCAACGGCGTGGTCTACGCCTGGTACCACCCGGACCCCGACCAGGCGCCGCTCTACGAGGTGCTCGAGGTCCCCGAGGTCGACGACCCGGCCTGGGGCCTGCACTCGACCCACGTCTACGACGTGCCCTCCTGCATGCAGGAGATCGCCGAGAACGGCTTCGACGCCGGCCACTTCGAGGCGGTGCACTCCCACCCGCAGGCCGGGGTGATCGAGGAGATCCGCCTCGACGGGTACGAGCGCATGATGCGCTCCCGCCAGGAGTTCCCGTCCAAGTCGGGCCAGGCCCGCCCCGGCCGCATCGACGTCTACGGCCGCGGCCCCGGCTTCGGCGTGACCCGCTACTCGGGACCCATCGAGGCCGCCCTGCTCGGCTTCTCGACCCCGATCGACGACGAGCACACCCGGGTCTGGTTCCACTTCTACCTGCAGGACCCCGACAGCGAGCGGTCCCGGAAGGTCGCCGAGGCCTTCGTGCGCTCGGTCAGCGCCGAGATCGAGCAGGACATCCCCATCTGGGCGCGGAAGCGCTACGTGGCCCGCCCCCAGCTCGCGCCCGGCGAGGCCCCCATCCTCGAGTACCGCCGCTGGTTCTCACAGTTCTACGCCGAGGCCCCGTCGGCCAGGGAGAAGTAGGCCTCCTCCTCCTGGGCGAAGTGCAGGCGCAGGACGGCCTGCAGCCCGTACAGCACCCGCCGGAGGTCGGCCAGCACCTCGTCGTCTGGTGTCGCGGGATCGACCTCGGCGAGCAGCTGGCCGAGACGACGGGTGAGGTGGGCGATCTCGGCGTGACCGCGGCTCATCACCCCGGTGGGGTCGTTGCCCCCGAGTGACGCGGCCAGTGCAGGGTACAGCTCACGGTCCTCGGCGACCTCGTGGGGGAGCAGCTCGTCGACCAGCCACCGGTGGACCTCGGTGGCGGCGGTCAGGTCGACGGGTCGGGTCCCCGGGGTGAGGTCGTCGGCCGCCAGGCGGAGGCGCTCGAGCTCGGGCGAGAGCGCATGGTGCTCCTCCTGGAACCGGCGGGTCAGGGCCTCGTCGGCGGCCGACAGCCGGACCCCGGGCACCGGTCGGAGGGCCCGGAGGGCGTTGACGATCACGGCGACGTCGATGGCCTCCTGGGCCAGGGCGCCCCAGGTCGGCGGGAGGAGCCCGGCCGCGGCCAGGCCCATGGCCACCACGGACAGGCCGATGCCGGCCACCGCACTCTGGGTGGCGATGCGGCGGGTGCGCCGGGCCAGCAGCACCGCTTCCCCGAGGCGGTCGAGCCGGTCGACGGTGAGGACGACGTCGGCCGCCTCCGAGGAGGCCCCGGCCCCCGTGGCCCCCAGGGCGACCCCGACGTCGGCCCGGGCCAGCGCGGGGGCGTCGTTGATGCCGTCACCCACCATCACGGTCGACCCCCGCTGCCGGGCCTCGCCGACCGCGGTCACCTTCTCCTCGGGGCTCCGCTCGGCCAGCACCTCGTCGATGCCGAGCACCGCCCCGATGGTCTCGGCCACGTCGGCCCGGTCCCCGGTCACCATGGCGATGTGGCCGAAGCCCGCGGCCCGCAGGCCCCGGAGCGTCCGGCCGGCGTCGGGGCGGATGGGATCGTCGAGGACGACGGCTCCGGCCAGCGCGCCGTCGACGGTGACCGCCATGGTCAGGGCGCCGTCGAGGTCGGCCCGGCGCCGGACCACCCGGGCCCACGATGGGAGCGGCCCGGGGGCCAGCCAGGCGATCGACCCGACCGCCACCCGCCGTCCCTCGACCAGGCCCTCGACCCCCCGGCCGGGCTGCTCGTGCACGTCGGTGGGCAACGGGAGGGCCAGGGCCCGCCGCCGGGCCTCCCGCACCACCGCAGCGGCGAGGACGTGGGAGGACAGCTGGTCGATGGCGGCGGCCAGCCCCAGCACGTCGTCGGCGTGACGGTCCGGGGCGGCCACGACCTCGGCCACCTCGGGGTGGCCCTGGGTCAGGGTCCCGGTCTTGTCGAAGAGCAGCACCTCCCCGCCCGCCAGCTGCTCCAGGGCGGCGCCACCCTTGACGAGCACGCCCCGGCCCGCGGCGCGGGACACCCCCGCCACGATGGCCACGGGGACCGCCAGGATCAGGGGGCACGGGGTGGCGACGACGAGGACCGCCACCGCCCGCACGGGGTCACCCGACCACAGCCCGGCGAGGGCGGCCAGGCCGATGGCGGCCACGAGGAAGAACGCGGCATAACGGTCGGCGGTCCGGACCGCCGGCGAGGAGGCGGCCTCGGCCTCCCGGACCAGGCGGACGATGCCGGCGTAGGTGCTCTCCTCGGCGTTGCCCGTGGCGAGGACGTCGACGGGGTCGCCGGCGTTGACCACACCGCTGCGCACCGGGTCGCCCTCGCCCCGCGTGACCGGGAGGGGCTCACCGGTGAGGGCGGCCTCGTCCAGCACCGCCGGCCCCAGAAGCACCCCGTCGACCGGTACGACCTCGCCGGCTCGGACGACCAGGCGGTCGCCCCGGACGACGGCCCCGACCTCGACGTCGGCGACGCCACCATCGTGTCGCCGGTGGGCCACCCGCGGAGCGCGGGCGAGCAGGGCGGTCAGCTCTCGGCGGGCCCGACCCGCGGCCCGGTCCTCGAGCACTCGGCCGCTCGCCAGCATCAGGGCGATGAGGGCTCCGGCCAGTGGCTCCCCGACGAGCAGGGTGCCGGCCTCGGCCAGGACGGCGACGACGTCGGCGGCCAGCCGTCGGTCTCGGGCGGCCTGGACCACCCAGCCGACGGCGGTGACGAGTCCGGCGACGGTGACCGCGGACCAGACGACGTCGGCGGTGGCCTCCTGGCCGGTGAGGGCCAACACCCCGCCCACCACCAGCCCGGGCAGGGCCAGGGCCAGGAGCGCGCTGGCGGCAGCGGGACGGTGCACGGTCATCGGGTGGCGTGGGCGTGGAGGACGGCGGCCACGCAGGCGGTGAGGCGGCGGGCGGTGGGCAGGTGGAGGAACTCGTTGGGGCCGTGGGCGTTGGAGCCCGGGCCCAGGACGCCGGTGACCACGAACTGGGCGTCGGGGAAACGCTCGGCCAGCATGTTGATGAACGGGATGGCCCCGCCCACGCCGGTGAAGAGGGCCGGGCGTCCGAAGGCGGCCTCGGCCGAGGTGGCCAGGGCCTCGGCCAGCCACGGGGCCGTGGGGGTGGCGGCCCAGCCGGTGGCCGCCTCGTCGCCGGTCACCTCGACCACGGCGTCGTGGGGGACGTCGGCGGTCAGGGCCCGGCGGACGGCGGCGGCCGCCGTGCCGGCGTCGGCGGTGGGCGGGAGGCGGAACGACAGCTTGACCGCCGTCTCGGCCCGCAGCACGTTGCCGGCGTCACCGAGGGGCGGTGCGCCCTCGATGCCGACCACGGCCAGGGAGGGCAGCCAGGTGGTGGCCAGGAGCAGGTCGAGGGGGTCGTCGCCCTCGGGCCGGGTCGTGCCGGCGAAGGGCAGCCCGGCCAGGGGGTCGAGCCCGGCGGCGATGACCCGTTCGGCCTCGGCCACCCGCTCGGCGGGCACGTCGACGTGGAGCTCGGGGAGGAGCACGTCGCCGGTGCCGCTGTCCTCGATGCGGTCGAGCAGGTGGCGCAGCACCCGGAAGCTGGAGGGCACGGCGCCGCCGGCCACCCCCGAGTGGACGCCCTCCTCCAGCACCCGCACCCGCACGTCGAGGCCGACCAGGCCCCGCAGCGAGGTGGTGACCCAGAGGGTCTCGTAGTCGCCGGCGAAGCTGTCCAGGCACAGCACCAGGCTCACGGCCCCCAGCCGCCCGGCCAGGGCCTCGACGTGGGCGGGCAGGTCGGGGCTGCCGCTCTCCTCGCTGGCCTCGATGAGGACCAGGCAGCGGGTGTGGCGCCCGCCCGCGGCCCGCACGGCCTCGATGGCGGTGAGGGCGGCGAAGGCGCTGTAGCCGTCGTCGGCGCCACCTCGCCCGTAGAGGCGGTCACCCTCGATGGCCGGGGTCCAGGGCCCCAGGCCCTCCCGCCAGCCCGTCAGCTCGGGCTGCTTGTCGAGGTGCCCGTAGAGCAGGACGGTGTCGTCGGGGTCGCCACCCCCCGCCGGGGGGACGTCGACCAGCACCACCGGCGTCCGGCCCGGCAGCTCGTGGACCTCGACGGAGGCGCCGGGGAGGTCGCGGTCCCGGCACCACCCGGCGACCAGGGCCACGGCCTCCGCCAGGTGGCCGTGTTCGGCCCAGTCGGGGTCATAGGCCGGGGACTTGGCCGGGATGCGGATGTAGTCGACCAGGGCCGGGACGATGTCGTCCTCCCAGGTCCGGTCGACGTGGTCGGAGACGGCGTGCTGGTCCACGCCACCAGTGTGGAGGCGCGGGGCCTCAGGAGGCCAGGGCGGGGGCGGTGGCGGCGAGCAGGGTGGGGGGCAGCACCACGACCGGCCCGGCGGCCCGGCGGGTGATGCCCATCGCCACGCTGGCGAACAGGAGCCGGTCGAGGCCCCGTCGGGCCTCGGTGCCGACCACGGCCACGGTGGCCGGGTCGTCGTCGAGGTGGGCCAGGACGGCCGCCTCGGCGGCCTCGCCGGCCAGGGCGGGCGGGGCGGCGAGCAGGTCGAGGTCGGGGTCGTCCCAGCCCTCGGGGGCGGCCCGGAAGGTCTCCACGGGCACCGCGGCCCGTTCGGCGAGGAGATCGGCCGTGCCCGCCACCTCGTCGCCGGCCGCCGAGTCGTCCACACAGGCCACCACCCGGCGGTAGGGCCGGTGGGGGGGACGGCAGTGGGGCCCGGCCAGCAGGACGGGGACGGTGGCCTGGCGGAGGAGGGCCTCGCTCACGCTGCCCAGCAGGAGTTCGCGGAGGGGGGTACGGGCCCGGGTGCCCATGGCGAGCAGGGCGGCATTCGTCGTCGCCAGGTGGTCGAGGACGGTGGGTGCCGGATCGGCGCCGTCGAGCACCTCCCAGGCGATGGTGCGCACGCCGGCGTCGCGGGCCGCCGTCACCGCCTCCCGCAGGACGCCGTCGGCGGCGGCACGGTCGACCCCACCCCGCGCCACGGCGACGAGGTCCATGGTCTGGTTGGACTGGGCCGCCACCGCGGCCGCCACCGCCACCTCGTTGCGGGGCCGGGTGGGGTCCACGGCCACCACCAGTGGCCCCGACGGTGCGGGTCGGGACGTCGCCATCTGCTGGTCCCCGTCCATTCCGGCCATGCTGGGGCGCCGAGAACGGGATCGGCAGGGCCGAAGGTCCTTGTCGCTCGTCGCCGCCCTTGCGGCGACTGCTGGCTACG
>CAYTJS010000025.1:1372-12107 GCA_964438115.1 uncultured Iamiaceae bacterium | reverse complement strand
CCAGCTTCCGGCGAACTGGGGTGCCTGCTGCTGCGCCTGGCGGCTCCGCAGCCTCGCTGATGGCTGTGTTGCTCGTCGCCGCCCTTGCGGCGACTGCTGGCTACGCCAGCTTCCGGCGAACTGGGGTGCCTGCTGCTGCGCCTGGCGGCTCCGCAGCCTCCCTTGCTGGCTGCGGGTCTACCTGGCCCCTTGGCGGCTGCGGGTTTGCCTGGCCTCGGCCTGGCGGGGTCTGCCGTGCCTACTCGGTCGTCTCGGGGTGGGCGACGTCGGTGGCGATGTCGAGGAGGTTGGTGGCCAGGCCGGTGAGGAGGTCGTCGGCGGCGAGGACCTCGACCACCTCACCGTGGGCGTCGACCACGGGGAGGTGGCGGACGCCGTGGTCCCGGAAGAGGACGGCGGCCTCGATGGGGGTGGCGCTCTCGGGGATGGTGAGGGGCTCGTCGCTCATGACGGCGTCGACGCGGGCGTCGACGGGGTAGCGGTGGGCGACACCGCGGGTGACGATGTCGCGCTCGGTCACGATGCCCACGGGTCGGCCCTTGTCGACCACCACGACGGCCCCGACGCAGGAGTCGGCCATGGCCCGGGCGACCTCGGCCAGGGTCACCGTCCGCTCCACCTGGACGGCGGGACAGCGGACGTAGTCACGCAACGGCGGATGCTTCACGGGTCACCCCCGGACCACGACGACGGGACAAGGAGCGTGGTGGGCGACCTGGTTGCTGACCGAGCCCAGGAGGAGGCCCAGGAACCCGCCCCGGCCCCGGGAGCCGACGACGACCAGGTCGGCGCCGATGGCGGTGTCGAGGATGGCCCGGGCGGGGGTGTCCGACACGGTGACGGCCTGGGGCGGCACGGGCAGCCCGCGGGTGTCGACCTTGCCCAGGGCGGTGGTGATCACGTCGCGGGCGCCCTGCTCGAAGGCGTCCATGTCGAGGGCGCCGGGGTCGAAGGGGTAGGCCCCCAGGTAGGGCGGGTGCCAGGCGCTGACCACGTCGAGCTCGGCGTTGCGGGCCTCGGCCTCCGCCACCGCCCAGGTCAGGGCCACCTGGCCCTCGTCGGAGCCGTCGATCCCGACGACCACCCGGGCGGGCCCGTCACCGGCCTCGGCCTCCCGGATGACCGCCACCGGGCCGTGGGCGTGGTGGAGGACGTGGTGGCTGACCGAACCGAGCAGGGCGCTGCGCACCGCACCGAGGCCCCGGGCCCCGACGACGACGAGGTCGGCGTCGGCCGAGGCGTCCACCAGCGCCGAGGTGGCCAGGTCGTTCACGACCCGGCGCTCGACGTCGGCGGCCCGGTCGCCGAGGACCCGCTCGAGGATCGCGTCGAGGGCGGCGGCGGCGTCACCCTCGTGGTAGTCGGGATCGAAGTCGGCCCCGGGCTCGGCCCGGTGCTGGTCGAGGTAGCCCCACGACAGCACGGCCGTCAGGGTCGCGCCGTGGCGCGCCGCCTCGTCCGCCGCCCAGGCGACGGCCCGGCCGGCGCCCTCGGACTCGTCTGCTCCCACCACGATGCGTTGCATGGCGACACTCTGGGGGCGGCGGACGGGAATGGCAAGGGACCGACGCCCGTGCGGGCGGGGACCTTGGGCCCGCCCCGCCGGCGGACCGCTCCTCTCGGCTCAGGCGATGTCGACGTCGATGATGCCGACCCAGCGGTCGAAGCGGCGGACGGCGGCCGCCACCTGGATGCCGAGGGTCTCGCGGCGGGACCGGTCGAGTTCCTCGGGGGGCTCGACGGCGATCACCACGCCGTTGCTGTGGCGTCGGGCGGACACGGCCATCGGCTCCCGCCCCAGGCGCTGCGTCACCTCCTCGGCGGCCACGGCGGCGTGGGCGGGCAGGTCGCCGGTCGCCGCCTCGGCGAGGGCGTCGAGCAGGGCGTCGGGGTCGTCGCCGGCGACCGCCGCCGCCTCCCAGCGGGAGAAGGGGTCGTCACCGTTGCTGCCCGCCACCACCAGAGGCACCCGCTGGCGCAGGGCGCAGGTGATCCCGGCCTCGCGGGCGGTGGGCTCGGGGTGATCCGCGTCGCGTACGGCGAGGGCCACGTCGACCAGGTCGTCCATCGGGCAGTCACCCTGGTCGAGGCCCCGGCACGGGAAGGCCTCGGTCTCGGGGTGCGAGCAGCGGACCACCTGGTGGCCGGCGTCCTCGAGGGTGACGGCGGTGGCGTCGGCCCGGCCCGGTCGGGTCTCGGTGAGCAGGATGCGCATCCCGTGAGGATGGGCAGGCCCGGTCCCCCTGACCAGGGACCTAGGTCCCCTGTGCCCGGGGCGGCCGGTGGTGGGCCAGAATGGGCGAATGGCGATCAAGGTCTTCCTGCTCGACGACCACGAGGTGGTCCGTCGGGGCCTGCGGGCGCTGCTCGAGGCCGAGGACGACCTCGAGGTGGTCGGTGAGGCGGGCACCGCCGACGCCGGCGTCCGCCGCATCTCGGCCCTGCGTCCCGACGTGGCCGTCCTGGACGTGCGCCTCCCCGACGGCGACGGCGTCGAGGTCTGTCGCGAGGTGCGCAGCCGCCATCCCCAGGTGGCCTGCCTGATGCTCACCTCCTTCGGGGACGACGAGGCCCTCTTCGACGCCATCATGGCCGGGGCGGCGGGGTACCTCCTGAAGGAGGTGAAGGAGACCGACATCGTCGCCTCCATCCGCACCGTGGCCGCCGGCGGCTCCCTCCTCGACCCCGTGGCCACCCAGCGGGTCCTCGATCGCCTCCGCTCGGGCACCGAGGAGGACAAGAAGCTGTCGGTGCTCACCGAGCAGGAGCGCAAGATCTTCGACCTGATCGGCGAGGGCCTCACCAACCGCCAGATCGGCGAGCGGGTCTACCTGGCCGAGAAGACCGTGAAGAACTACGTCTCCAGCATCCTCATGAAGCTGGGCATGGACCGCCGCACCGAGGCCGCCGCCTTCGCCGCCCGCATGGACGAGCGAAAGCGCCGTAACCGCACCACCTGAACCGGGCGGCCGCCGCGGAGGCGGCGACTGGTGATCCGGCGGCGACGGGCTAACAGGGCACGCACCAGGTCACCCGCGTGCCCTTGGGCATGGCGCGTTCGACGGTGGCCTTGCCGCCGAGGGTGGTGGCCCGGTCGGTCATGTTGTCGAGGCCGTTGCCGCGGGCCACGTCCTCGGGGATGCCGACGCCGTCGTCGACCACGATCAGGCGGGCCTCACCCTCGTCCACGCTGACCTCGATCTGGACCCGGCCGGCGTCCGCGTGGCGGGCGATGTTGGACAGCGCCTCCCGCAGGGTGGCGAGCAGGTGGTCGACCACTTCGTCCGCGAGGGTCTCGAGGGCGCCGTTGAAGGCGAGCTCGGGGGCCAGCCCCAGGGGGCCCTGTTCGTCCTCGACCACCTCCACGATCTGACGGCGCACGCTGCGTTCGTCGAGGTTGTGCACGGTCAGGCGGAAGATGGCCTGACGGATGTCGCGGATGGTCTGGTCCAACTCGTCGACCACCCCGCCGATGCGCTCGGCGGTCTGGTCGTCGGCCCGCACCCCGGCCGCCTGCAGGGTCATGCCGGCGGCGAACAGGCGCTGGATGACCGTGTCGTGCAGGTCACGGGCGATGCGCTCGCGGTCCTCCAGCACGTGCAGCTCCTGCTCGGCGGCCCGGAGCTGGCGCTCGGCCTCGAGGCGTTCGGTCACGTCGCGACAGAAGGCGACGATCACCCGGTGGTCGGGGCGGCCGAAGGCGGCGGGCTGGAACACGCACTCGACCTGGATGTCCATCCCGTCCTTGCGCCGGTGGGTGGCGGCGACGGTGCGGCTGGACATCCGGCCGGCGAGCAGCGGCTGCAGGAGCGCGCGGAGGTCCTCCTCGGCCATGGCCGGGTACAGGTCGAGCGGGGTCATGGACAGGAGCTCATCGGGCTGGTAGCCGACCTGGGCGGCCCCGCCCTGGTTGACGTACTGGAACGCCAGGGAGTCGGCGTCGAAGACGAAGACGCCCTCGAGGCTGGCGTCGAGGGTCTCCTGGATCTCGCGGGTCCGGCGCTGGGCCTCGACCCGGTCGGTGATGTCGCGGACGATGGCCACCACCAGCTGCTCGCCCTCGGCGGTGCGCACCGGGCCGAGGGCGACCTCGACGGGGAACGTCGAGCCGTCCCGCCGGGCCGCCACCAGGTCGAGGCCCGAACCCATGTCCCGCCTCCGCGGATCGGCCCCGTAGGCGGCGCGATGGCTGGCGTGCACCCGACGGACGGTCTCGGGCACCAGTTCGTCGACGGGCAGGCCGTGGAACTCCTCGTTGCCGTAGCCGAAGAGGTCGCTGGCCCGCTCGTTGGCGGCCCGGATGGTGCCGTCCGCGTTGACCAGGAGGATGGCGTCCGGGGCCAACTCGACCAGGGTCCAACCGAGGTCCGGATCGTGTCCTCCGATGCCCTGCATGTGCCCTGCCCTGCCGTCCGCCGCCGTGGCCCACGGTACCCGGCGGCCCCCCGTCCGGCCCGATCCGCCCGTTCTCGGGACCGACCGGCGGTGGCAGGGGTCCCACCAGACCGGGACCTTCGACCCTGCTTTCCGGGAGGGCCCAACCGCCACGATGCACGGGCCGTACCGAGGAGGCATCCATCCAATGAACGAAACCGAGAGGGACGAACGCGACGACGTGTCGGCGCCGTTGCTGTTCGGGCAGGGCCAGGCCGGCTGGCTGGCGGTGGTCACGGTCATCTCCGTGGTCGCGCTGGTGCTGGCCTTCGTCGCCGTGGTCATGGCCAGTGGCGACGACGGTGGTGGCGGCACCGCCGCGCCGGCCGGCGGTGAGGTGAGCGAACAGGCCGCCGCGGGTGAGCAGGTCTATGCCGACAACTGCGCCAGTTGCCACGGCGGCGGCGGCGAGGGCGGGGTCGGTCCGGCCCTCGACACGGTCACCGAGACCTTCGTCGACCCCGCCACCCAGGTCGAATGGGTCACCATCGGCTCCGATGGCTGGCTCGAGGCCCATGGCGACACCTACGGCGACACCGCCAAGCCGGTGGCCGGTGGCATGCCTGCCTTCGAGGGCACCCTCTCAGCCGAGGAGATCGACTCGGTGGTGGCCTACGAGCGGGAGACGTTCGGGTCGTGAGCGCCGAGGAGACCGCGGCCGTGGAGGACACGGCCGCCGACGAGCACGAGGCGGAGGAGCACAAGCCCACGGGCACGATCCTCATCGCCTTCACGTTCCTCGCCGCCACGGCGGTGGTGTGGACGATCACGTACCTCCTCCTGCTGAGTCGGGGGTGAGGCGACCATGCTGATCGAGAAGTACGAGAAGATCTTCATGGGTTTCGGCGCCGTCTTCCTGGCCGGTGCCGTCATCGCCCTCTTCGCGTCCGTCGTCGGGGGCCATGCGTCACTGCCCGAGCCGGCGGGACGCATCGACCCCGACGAGGTCTCCACCACGCCGCCGTTCGACGAGCCCGGTGTGTTCGAGACCGAGGACGGCATCGAGGTGGTGCTGGTGGCCCAGGCCTGGCAGTGGACCCCGGTCGAGGTGACCGTGCCCGCCGGTGAGGAGATCACCTTCACCCTGACCTCCCGGGACGTCATCCATGGCTTCCTGGTGCCCGACACGCAGATCAACGCGATGGTCATCCCCGGCCAGATCACCGAGGTCACCCAGACCTTCGACGAGCCGGGCACCTACTCGATGATCTGCCACGAGTACTGCGGGATCGGCCACCAGACCATGGGCGGCCAGATCATCGTCGAGGAGTCCTGAGATGACCGTCACCGAACCGCGCCCCTCGGGCGCCTCCCAGCCCCACGCCTGGCGGGTCGACATCCCCCGGGCCGAGCGGGCCGACTTCACGCCGATCAAGTGGCAGCTCTACCTGTCGCTGGTGGGCCTGGCCCTGGGTGGGCTCATGGGCCTGCTCCAGGCCTTCGAGCGCCTCGACGTCAACCTCTACGAGGAGGTCGGCCTCGAGACCTACTACCAGGGCCTGACCCTGCACGGTGTGGCCCTGGCCCTGGTGTTCACGTTCTGTTTCTCGAACGCCTTCCTGTCGGTCACGACCATGAAGGGCTACAACCGGCCCCTGGCCAGCCGGACCCTTTCCCAGGTGTCCATGTGGTTGGCCTGGACCGGTGTGGCCATGGCCGCCTGGGCCATCCTCGCCAACAAGGCGACGGTGCTGTTCACCTTCTACGCCCCGCTGGAGGCCACGCCGGCCTTCTACATCGGGGCGGTGTTCCTGGTGCTGTCCACCTGGGCGGTGCTGGTCAACATGTTGCTGACCCACCACGCGTGGAAGAAGGACAATCCGGGTGAGCGCATCCCGCTCATGTCGTTCGTGTCGCTGATGACCTACCTGATGTGGTTCATCGCCTCACTCGGCATCGCCATCGAGGTGTTGGCCTTCATCCTGCCCTGGTCCCTGGGCCTGACCACGACGATCGACCCGCAGTTCACCCGGGTGCTCTTCTGGTTCACGGGGCACCCGATCGTCTACTTCTGGCTGCTGCCGATCTACGTGGCCTGGTACATGATGCTGCCCAAGCAGGCGGGCGGGAAGCTCTACAGCGACGGGCTCACCCGCATGGTGTTCGTCATGTTCCTGCTGCTGATCCCGGTCGGCGTGCACCACCAGTTCACCGACCCGGGCATCGCCTTCTCGTCGAAGACGATCCAGTGGCTGCTGACCTTCGGCATCTTCTTCCCCAGCATCGTGACCCTGTTCTCGGTGGTGGCCGCCCTCGAGATGGGCGCCCGCAAGCGGGGCGGCACGGGCCGGGTCGCCTGGCTGAAGAAGCTCCCGTGGGGTGACCCGGTCGTGTCCGGCCAGCTCCTGGCCGGCCTGGGCTTCATGCTCGGCGGGGCGAGCGGCCTCATCAACGCCAGCTACACGATCAACGTGGTGGTCCACAACACGGCCTTCATCCCCGGTCACTTCCACCTGACGGTGGGCACCGGCGTGGCCCTGTCGATCATGGCCCTCTCGTACTGGTTCGTCCCCTACCTGACGGGCCGGGAGCTCTGGGGTCGGCGCCTGGCCGTCACCCAGACCTGGCTGTGGCTGATCGGGGTCATGGTCTTCAGCCGGGGCCAGATGGCGGCCGGCCTCGAGGGCATGCCTCGCCGCACGGCCATCGCCGAGGCGACCTACCTGGACGGCCAGGGCGGCGCCTGGGGCTGGGGCAACGTGCTCACCGGCTTCGGCGGGATGATCATGTTCCTCAGCATCACGCTGTTCTTCGTGGTGATCCTGAAGACGATCTACCACTCGAAGCGCGTCACCGCCGTCCAGGTCACCCCGGTGGCCGAGGTCGTCCACGGGCCCAAGGAGTCGTGGGCCATCTTCGACCAGATCTGGGTGTGGGTCGTGACCGCCGCCGTGCTGATCGTGATCGTCTACGGCGAGGTCATCTACCACTACCTGCCCCTCAACTCGGTGTCCGAGGGGATCAGGGTCTGGTGACGGGCGGCCCCCCGTGCTGAGGGACGGCCGGACCGGCCTCGAGGTGATCGACCGTGACGGTTGCCTCGAGTTGCTGGCCGGCGAGTCCCTCGGCCGGGTGGCCGTCGTCGACGGCGGGGAGCCGGTGATCTTCCCGGTCAACTACGCGGTCGACGGCGAGCACATCGTCTTCCGCACCGGGGTGGGCTCGAAGTTCCACGCCGCCGTGCGGGGGGCGAAGGCCAGCTTCGAGGTCGACCGCTTCGACACCGAGGCCCGGGAGGGCTGGAGCGTCGTCGCCGTGGGTCGGGTCGAGGAGGCCTTGGGCTCCGAGGTCGAGCGCCTGGCCGCGACCACCGGCCTCGAGCCGTGGGCCGCCGGTGACCGTGACCACTGGATGGTGGTCGTCGCCTCCCGGTTGAGCGGTCGCCGGGTGACCCGGTCGGGGTGACCTTCGGCCCTCTCTTTCCTCTATCAATCACTAGAGAATGAGGCGGTCCCGAGAAGGAGGACCGCCATGACCGACTCCCCGCAGCCCCCGTCCGCCGCCGGACCGGCGACCGCCATCGGCCTCGCCGTGGCCGGTGTGGTCGCCGTGCTCGCCCTGGTGATCGCCGCCGTGGCCCTGGCCACGGCCTCCGACGGCGAGGTGGCCGCCGGCACCGACACCGCCACCCACGAGGGGATGGCCCCCGAGGACGGCGCGGCGACGCCGGCGGTGGATTCCGCCGCCGAGCCCCCGCCGGAGTTCGAGGCCTACGACCCGACGCTCGAGCCCGCCCCCGGTGGACGGCGCCACCGGGTGGAGCTGCACATCACCGAGGCCGAGATGGAGGTGGCCCCGGGGGTCACCCAGACCGTGTGGTCCTTCACCGACGAGCCCGGCACCCCGATGGTCCCCGGCCCGGTGCTGCGCGGCCAGGTGGGCGACGTCTTCGACGTGACCCTGGTCAACGACACCGAGAACACCTTCCAGCACTCGATCGACTTCCACGCCAGCGAGGTGGCCTGGGACGACGAGATGCGGACGATCAGCCCAGGGCAGCGCCTCCGTTACACCTTCGAGGCGACCCACTCGGGCGTGTGGATGTACCACTGCGGCACCAGCCCGGTGCTGCACCACATCGGCAACGGCATGTACGGCGCCGTGGTCATCGACCCCCCGAACCTGCCCGAGGTGGACCGTGAGTTCCTCTTCGTGCAGTCGGAGTACTACCTCGGCGAGCAGGGGGCGATCGGCAGCCTGGACAAGATGGTGGCGGGCCAGTGGGACGCCGTGGTCTTCAACGGCTACGCCTTCCAGTACCTGCACCGGCCCATCGAGGTCGAGGTGGGCGAGACCATCCGGGCCTGGGTCCTCGACGTGGGCCCCTCGGAGAACTCGGCCTTCCACATCGTCGGCACCCAGTGGGACACCGTGTTCCGGGAGGGCGCCTACACCCTCGAACGGGGCAATCCCGAACGGGGCGGCTCGCAGGTGCTGGCTCTCCAGCCCGCCGAGGGCGGCTTCGTCGAGTTCGACTTCGAGGAGGCGGGGCTCTACCCGATCGTGACCCACAAGTTCGCCAACCCCGGTCGTGGGGCCCTGGGCCTGTTCCAGGCCGGGACGCCCCCGGACCGCAGCGCCGACGGCCGGGTCGAGAACCTCGACGGCAGCCCCGTCGAACCGGTCGAGTCGACCGGGACTCACAGCTAGCGCCCCCCCCTCGTTCTGGCCCCTGATCCGGTTGCTCCGGCAACGGGATCAGGGGCCAGTTCGCGTGTCGTGGTGGTCGAGGGCGGCCAGGGCGGCGGCGAGGGCCGTGGCGGGGTCGCCGCTGGTGTCGACGGGGACGGCCTCGGGCCAGGGGTCGCGGGTGGCGGCGAGCCGCTCGGCCACCTCGGCGTCGGCGTCGGAGACCGAACCACCCCGCGCCGCCCGCTCGGTGACCCGGCGCCGGGCCTCGGCCACCGGCAGGCGACACTCGAGGGCCAGGAGGTCGGCGGCGTGGTCGGCGGCCAGGGCGGCGGCCGCGGCCCGGTGGCGGACGTCGGTCCACGACGCGTCGATCACCACGCTCTCGCCGTGGGCGAGCAGGTGGCCCGCCCGTTCCCGCAGGGCGGCGTGGACCCGCTCGGTGACCTCGGTCCGGTAGGCGCCCTCGCCGAACGGGGCGGCGGCCGAGTCACGGTGGTCGATCCCGAGGAGGTCCTTGCGGGTCTCGTCGCTGCCCAGCACGGCCCACTCCCGGACCTCGGCCAGACCCTCCGCCAGGGTGCTCTTGCCCGTCCCCGGCGCGCCGCCGACGAGCACCAGCCGGACCGCCCCCCGGTCGAGGTGGCGTCGGCCGAGGTCGAGCAGGGCGCGCCCCCGGTCGCGGGCCACCGGCCCCTCGTCGGCCACCCGCAGGCAGGCGATCTTGGCCCGCACCAGGGCCCGGTAGGCGACGTAGTGGTGGGCCAGTGAGGCCGGGTGGTGCTCGTCGGTGTGCCGGCGGTAGGTGGCGACGAGCAGGTCGGCCAGGTCGGCCCGACCGAGGCGTTCGAGGTCCATGGCGAGCATGGCCAGGTCCAGCAGGACGTCGCCGTGGCGGAGGCGGTCGTCGAAGGCGAGGCAGTCGAGGATCCGGGGACCGTCGTCGAGGCAGAAGATGTCATCGGCCAGCAGGTCGCCGTGGCCGTCGACGACGTGGCCGTCGGCGATGCGGCGGGCGAAGAGCGACCGGCGGCCGTCGAGATAGCGATGGGCGGCGTCGGCTGCGGCATCCAGTTCCGCCCCGTCGAGCACGTCGTCGCGGAACGGCAGCAACTCGTCGAGGTTGTCGTCCCAGAGCCGCCGGACGGCATCGGGTTCACCCGCCGCGGTCACCGGCTCTCCGCGGTCGGCGGCGGCGTGGAAGGCGGCCAGCCGACGGGCGACGGCGACGACCTCGTCGTGGCCGTCGCCGGCGAGGACGAGGGTGGCCAATCGGCGGTCGTCGGGCATCCGCCGCATCTCGATCAGGTGATCGACCACCTCACCGTCGCGGACCAGGTCGAGCACGCCGAGGTAGACATCGGGGGCGAGGCGGCGGTTGAGCTCGACCTCCCGCCGGCAGGCCCGAGCCCGTAACGCCGGCGTCGACTGGTCGACGAAGGCCATCCGCACCGGCTTGGGCAGCTTCCACGCCCGGTCCCCGACCAGGAACACCACCGACAGGTGGGTCTCCGCCGCCGCTGCGTCCACGCCCCGAGGATGGGGCTCTGGCCCCCCGCCGGCCAGGGCCGGTGGTCACCTCGTCAGTCGGCGACCTCGTGGTGACCGTGGGCCCGCAGGCCGTCGCGGAGGCGGCGGGCGGCGTCCTCGAGGGCGTCGGCGCCGGGGTCGG
>CAYTJS010000025.1:0-1272 GCA_964438115.1 uncultured Iamiaceae bacterium | reverse complement strand
AGGCCGTCGCGGAGGCGGCGGGCGGCGTCCTCGAGGGCGTCGGCGCCGGGGTCGGGGTCGGCGTTGGCGAAGTCGAGGTCGTGCACCCCGCTGATGGGCACGAGGTGGAGGTGGACATGGGGCACCTCGAGGCCGGCGATCATGAGGCCGATGCGCTCGGGGGCGAAGACCTCCTGCTGGGCGCGGCCGACGTGGTGGGCCACCGTCGTCAGGTGGTTCATGGTGGCGGGGTCGAGGTCGATCCAGTGGTCGACCTCGAGGATCGGCACCACGAGGGTGTGGCCGGGCTGCAGGGGGTTGATGGACAGGAAGGCCACCGCCGTCTCGTCACGCCACACGAACCGTCCCGGCAGCTCGCCCTCGATGATGCGGGTGAAGATCGTCGCCATGCCCGGATGGTAGGGCGGTCACCGCCCGGGCCGGGCGGGCCGCGACGGCCCACACCACCAGGAGCACGGCGATGGACGGGTCGGCACCGAGCGTCCCGGCCAGGACGTGGGTGGTGCCCAGCAGCCACACGGTGACCACCAGTCGTCGGCGGCAGCGAGGCGCGAGTTCCGGCAGCAGGGCCGCCATCGCCGGCAGGGCCAGGCCCAGGTCGTAGAAGAGGGTGTGGGGGGAGCAGAGCAGGGTGGCGGTGACGACGAGGGCCACGCCGACGCCGAGGGGTGGTCGGCGTCGCAGGGCCAGGACCGTGGCGCCGGCCACGGCCAGGGCCGCGGTGGCACCGACCACGGCGGCGAGGGTCGTGCCCGTCCCGAAGAGGGCGGTGGCGATCCCCGGGAGGGAGACCTCGTTGACGGCGTTGGCCCCGCCGTCGAGGGCGGTGAAGTCCCGCACCAGCCCCAGCCACGGCCCGACCCAGTCGGCCCCGGCGGTGAGGGCACCGGCCACCCACAGGCCGGCGGCCCCGGCGACCCCGGCGACCAAGGCCCGCGGGCGCCACCGGAGGGCCAGGGCCAGGAAGGCCACCGCGCCGTACTGGGGCTTGTAGAGCAGGAGGGCGGCGGCCAGGCCGGCCCCGACGTCCTCGTCGTGGGCCCAGCACCACCAGAACAGAACGAGGAGCAGGCCGGCCACGGCGGTGGTCTGGCCGCCGGTGAGGCCGACGAAGAGGGGGACGAAGGTGACGGCGTAGGCCATGCCGGCGGGGAATGGGTGGCCGCCGACCGGGGGGACGAGCCGGCGGACCACGGCGACGGCGGCGACGACGAGGCCGACCATGGCCGCGGTCACCAGGGCGTAGATCGCCGGGTAGGGCAGGCCCAGGGC
>CAYTJS010000024.1:4873-22166 GCA_964438115.1 uncultured Iamiaceae bacterium | reverse complement strand
CGGCGGCCGCCGCCAGGCCCAGGACCAGCCACAGGCCGGCCCGACGGGTGTGCAGGAAGGTGAAGGCGGCGTACCAGAGCGGCCAGATGGGGAACCCGGCGGGCGGCTCGGCCGGCTTCGGTTGGCCCAGCGGGCCCCACACCTTCAGCAGGGTGGGCAGGCCGAGGGCCACGACGAGGACGGGCCAGGGCAGGGCGCCGAGGGCCACGCAGGCCACGACGGTCACGTAGAAGCCGGCCATCATCGCCTTGGTCACGGCCCGGGAGCGGACGTCGCCGAGGATCACCGGCAGCGTGCGGATGCCCTCCCGCTCGTCCCACGGGGCCTTGTCGGTGTGCTTGCCCATCAACACCGCGGTGCACAGCAGGCCGTAGGGGACCGAGGCGGCGTAGACCTCCCAGGGGATCGAGCCGAGCGCCGAGTAGTAGACGCCACCCACCATGAGGGGGCCCCACACCACGAACACGTCCGGCTCGCCCAGCCCCCGCTTCTTCAGGCGCAGGGGTGGGGCGGTGTAGGCGGCGGAGAGCACGAAGCCGGCGACGGCGAAGGCCAGGACGGGCCAGCCCCGGGCGACGAAGAGGACGATGCCGACGCCGAGGTCGACCAGGTTGACGACCAGGGCGGCCACGGCCAGGCCCTTCTTGGTGATGTAGCCCTCGAGCACGGGGTGCGGGGAGTACATGGCCCGGGGGTAGTCGGCCTTGTCCAGGCCGGTCGTCGAGTCGAACAGGTCGTTCATCAGGTTGTTGGCGGTGTGGGCGAGGAGGATGCCCAGCAGGGCGAGGGCGAACCAGCCGGCGTGGAAGCCGTCGGCGTGGACGGCGAGGAGGCCGGCGACGAGCCCCGCCGTGAGGGTCATCGGCAGCACGGCGGCCCGGGTCAGGAAGAGCCACTTGCTGACCAGGTCCAACTCGCCCGACGACGGTGGGTTGGTGGTGGTCAGCACCTCTTTCCACCGGCTGGGAAGCGACTGGTGGGCGGCCGGGGTGGTGTCGGTCATCGCCGCGGACACTACTGGCGCGCTAAGGGGCCGTGAACGGGTGGCCGCGGGGCGTTAAGGACGTGTTGGGGTCGTGGCGCCCCCACCGCCGGCCCCGGATGCTGCCTCCGTGACCGCGCACCGGACCAACGACCTGATGGGCATCGTGATCGGCGGCCTGGCGCCGCTGGCCCTCGGCGCGTTCCTGGTCGGCCTGCGGGATGGCCTCGCCCCGAGCACCGTCGCCCTCGTCCTGGTGGTCATCGTCGTCCTCGCCGCCGTGGCCGGCGGCCGGTCGGCCGGGGTCGTGGCCGCGGTGTCGGCGGCCCTCACCTTCGACTTCTTCTTCACCCGGCCCTTCCTGTCGCTGACCATCGACTCGCCCGACGACGTCGAGACCACGGTGTTGCTCCTCGTGGTGGGCCTCGTGGTGGGCGCCACCGCCAGCCGGGGCCGCCGGGCCCGGGACGACGCCGGGACGGCGCGGGCGGAGCTGCGCCGGGTCCACCGGCTGGCCGAGGCGGCCGCCACCGGCGCTCGTCCCGCCGAGGTGATCGCCCTCGCCCAGTCCGAGCTGGCCGACCTGCTCGGCCTCCGGTCGTGTCGCTTCGAGGCCCCGCCGTTCACCTCGGCCCTGCCCGAGCTGGAGCGCAACGGGGGGGTGGCCGTCCGCCACCACCGCTTCCAGACCAGCGGTTTCGAGCTGCCCGAAGGCGGCGTCGAGCTGTCGGTGCTGGCGCGGGGCCACAAGGTCGGGCGCTTCGTGCTCGACCCGACGCCGGGCACCGGCGTCGCCCTCGAGCGCCGGATCGTGGCCGTGGCCATGGCCGACCAGGTGGGGGCCGCCCTGGCCGCCACCCCGACCGAAGGGAGTCGTCATGACTGACCTCGAATGGCTGGAGGCGGTCATCGCCTTCTTCGTCCTGCTCTCCGCCTTCCTGGTGGTGAGCGCGGGCATCCTCGCCCGGAACGACGATCGGCCGGCCCGGTCGCGATCGACCGACGAGCCCGCGTCCCGATGACCGACGTGCTCGTGGTCGCCGGCGTGGCGGGGTTCTTCGCCCTGGCCTGGGCCTTCGTCGGCGCCTGCGCCCGCCTCACCGGGACCGACCGGCCCCTCGCGGCACCGGGGACCGACACGGGTGCCGACCCGGCGGCGGTGCCGGCCCCGTGAGCTACGACAACGGCATCGCCCTGGCCCTGGCCGTCCTCGCCCTCGGGTACCTGCTCGTGGCCCTGCTCTTCCCGGAGCGGTTCTGATGGCAGCGACCACCTGGGCCCAGTTCGCCCTGCTCGTCGTGGCCCTGGCCGTGACCATCCCCCTCCTCGGGACCTACCTGGCCCGGGTCTTCGGTGACGGGCCCGCACCCGGCGACCGCGTCTTCCTGCGGGTCGAGCGGTGCCTCTACCGCCTGATGGGCGTGGACGCCGGCCGCGAGCAGCGGTGGACGACCTACGCCCGCTCGCTGCTGGCCTTCAGCATGGTGTCGGTCCTCGGCCTCTACGCCCTCGCCCGCCTCCAGGGGTCCCTGCCGTTCAACCCCACCGACGTGGCGGGGGTGCCGCCGCTGCTCGCCTTCAACACGGCCGTGAGCTTCGTCACCAACACCAACTGGCAGAACTACAGCCCCGAGCTGGCGATGGCCCACCTCACCCAGGTGGTCGGGCTCACCGTCCAGAACTTCGTGTCGGCTGCCGTGGGGCTCGCCGTCGCCGTCGCCCTCATCCGTGGCCTCGCCCGACGCCGCTCGGACACGATCGGGAACTTCTGGGTCGACCTCACCCGCGGCGTCGTGCGGGTGCTGCTGCCGCTCGCCCTGGTGGTCGCCGTGGTCCTCGTCAGCCAGGGGGTGGTCCAGAACACCGCCGGCTTCACCGAGGTCACGACCGTGGAGGGCAATGCCCAGGTGATCCCCGGAGGCCCGCTGGCCGGACAGGAGGCCATCAAGGAGATCGGCACCAACGGGGGCGGCTTCTACGCCGCCAACTCGGCGCACCCGTTCTCCAACCCCAATGGCCTGACCAACCTGCTGCAGATCTACCTCCTGCTGGCCATCCCGTTCTCCCTGCCGTACGCCTTCGGGGTGCTCGTCGGAAACCGGCGCCAGGGCTACGCGGTGCTGGCCGCCATGGTGGTGCTGTGGCTGACGAGCGTCGGCATCGCCGTGGCCTTCGAGGTCGGGGGCAACCCCAATCTCACCGCTCTCGGCGCCGACCAGTCGGTCACCGAGGACTCACCCGGGGGCAACGCGGAGGGCAAGGAGGTGCGGTTCGGCCCGACCACCTCGGCCCTGTACGCCGCCTCGACGACCGGCACCTCGACGGGGGCGGTGAACTCGGCCCACGACAGCTTCACCCCCGGTGGCGGGGCCGTGCCCCTCGCCAACATGATGCTGGGCGAGGTCAGCCCGGGTGGGGTCGGCGCCGGGCTCTACGGGATGCTCGTCTTCGCCCTGCTGACGGTGTTCATCGCCGGGCTGCTGGTGGGTCGGACCCCCGAGTACCTGGGCAAGAAGATCCAGGCCGCCGAGATGAAGGTCCTCGTGGTGTACCTGCTCGTGGTGCCGGCGCTGGTGCTGGTGCTGAGCGGCGTCTCGGTGGTGATGGACAGCGCGAGCTCTTCCATCCTGAACCCCGGGCCGCACGGACTGACCGAGGTCACCTACGCCTTCACGTCGGCGGGCAACAACAACGGGTCCGCCTTCGGCGGGCTGACCGGGGACACCGACTGGTTCAACACGATGCTCGGCCTGGCCATGCTCGCCAGTCGCTTCCTGCTGATCATCCCCGTGCTCGCCATCGCCGGGACGCTGGCCCGCAAGCAGCCGGCCCCGGCCTCGGCGGGCACCTTCCCGACCGACGGGCCGCTGTTCGTCGGCCTCCTCGTCGGGGTGGTCCTGGTGGTGGTCGGCCTCACGTACTTCCCGGTCCTGGCCCTCGGCCCCGTCGTCGAGCAACTCGGCCTCTAGGAGCACCCGTGACCGTGACCTCACCCCCGACCGACGAGGCGGCGCCGGCCACCGAGACCTCGCCCCCACGTCGTCGGGCCCGTCTCTTCGAGCCCTCGTTGCTGCGGCCCGCCATCGGGGACAGCATCCGCAAGCTGGCCCCAGGGTCGATGGCCCGCAACCCGGTCATGGCGATCGTGCTGGTGGGCAGCCTGATCACGACGCTGCTGTTCCTCCGGGACCTCGGCGGCCCCACCGACGAGGACGTGTTCTCGGGACTGGTCGCCCTCTGGCTCTGGTTCACGGTGCTCTTCGCCAACTTCGCCGAGGCCGTGGCCGAGGGCCGGGGCAAGGCCCAGGCCGCCAGCCTCCGGCAGGCCCGGACCACCACGATGGCGGTGCGGCTGGCGCCCGACGGACGGCGGGAGGAGGTGGCCTCCTCCGACCTCGACCCGGGCGACGTGGTGGAGGTGGTCGCCGGGCAGGTCATCCCCTCCGACGGGGAGATCACCGAGGGCATCGCCACCGTCGACGAGTCGGCCATCACCGGCGAGTCGGCGCCGGTGATCCGGGAGGCGGGCGGGGACCGTTCGGCGGTCACCGGGGGGACGACGGTGCTGTCGGACCGCATCGTGGTGCGCATCACCGCCCGACCGGGCGAGACCTTCCTCGACCGGATGATCGGCCTCGTCGAGGGGGCCAGCCGCCAGAGGACACCCAACGAGATCGCCCTCAACATCCTGTTGGCCGGCCTGACCATCGTGTTCCTGCTGGCCACGGTGACCCTGCAGCCCTTCGCGGTGTACTCCGGTGCCGAGCAGCCGATCGTCGTGCTGGTGGCCCTGCTGGTCTGCCTCATCCCGACCACCATCGGGGCGCTCCTCTCGGCCATCGGCATCGCCGGCATGGATCGCCTGGTCCAGCACAACGTCCTCGCCCTGTCCGGCCGGGCGGTCGAGGCGGCGGGGGACTGCTCCACCCTGCTGCTCGACAAGACCGGGACCATCACCTACGGCAACCGGCAGGCGGCCGACTTCCTCCCCGTGCCGGGCATCGACCTCGAGCGGCTGACCGAGGCCGCCCGCCTGGCCAGCCTGGCCGACGAGACCCCGGAGGGCCGCTCCATCGTGGCCCTGGCCGACGAGCGACTCGGGGCCCCGGCGCCGCCGCTCGTCGATGCCGAGGTCATCCCCTTCACCGCCCAGACCCGGATGAGTGGGGTCGAGGTGGGCGGCCGGGCCGTGCGCAAGGGCGCCACCGACTCGGTGAAGCGCTGGGTGATCGGGGCCGGGGGCGAGGTGCCCGCCGCCCTCGACACCATCGCCGACGGCATCGCCACCTCGGGCGGCACGCCGTTGGCGGTCATCGACGGCACCGAGGTCCTCGGCGTCGTCCAGCTGAAGGACGTGATCAAGGAGGGGATGGTCGAGCGCTTCGACCAGCTGCGGGCGCTGGGGATCCGCACGGTGATGATCACCGGCGACAACCCGCTCACGGCCCGGGCCATCGCCGCCGAGGCCGGGGTCGACGACTTCCTGGCCGAGGCCACGCCGGAGGACAAGATGGCCCTGATCCGCGCCGAGCAGGAGGGCGGCCGGATGGTGGCCATGACCGGTGACGGCACCAACGACGCGCCGGCCCTGGCCCAGGCCGACGTCGGGGTGGCCATGAACACGGGGACCCAGGCGGCCAAGGAGGCGGGGAACATGGTCGACCTCGACTCCGACCCGACCAAGCTCATCGAGGTCGTCGAGATCGGCAAGCAGCTGTTGATCACCCGGGGCTCGCTCACCACGTTCTCCATCGCCAACGACGTCGCCAAGTACTTTGCGATCATCCCGGCGATGTTCGTGGGGGTGTTCCCGCAACTCGAGACCCTCAACGTGATGGGGCTGACCTCGTCCCGCTCGGCGATCCTGGCCGCGGTCATCTTCAACGCCCTGGTCATCATCGCCCTGATCCCCCTCGCCCTGCGCGGGGTCGCCTTCCGGGCCCGGGGAGCGGCGGCCATCCTCCGACGCAACATCCTCGTCTACGGCCTGGGCGGTCTCCTCACCCCGTTCGTCGGGATCAAGGCCATCGACGTCGTCCTCAACGCCCTCGGGGTGAACTGATGCGAAGCCAACTCCTGGCGGGGCTGCGGGCCCTGCTCGTCCTCACCCTCCTCACGGGGGTGGCCTATCCGCTCGCAGTGCTCGCCGTGGGGCAGGTGGCCTTCCCCGACGAAGCCGACGGGTCACTCGTCCAGCAGGGCGACCGCGTCGTCGGCTCCGCCCTCCTCGCCCAGTCGTTCTCGGGCGAGGAGTGGTTCCACCCCCGCCCGTCGGCGGCGGGGGCGACGGCGTTCGGGGCCCCCGACGGCGACCCCGACGACCCGGCGCAGCGGTCGTCGGGGGCCAGCCAGCTCGGTCCCACCAACCCCGAGCTCCTCGACACGGTGGAGGAACTGCTGGCGGCCTACCGTGAGCTCAATGGCCTGGCCGAGGACCAGCCCGTGCCCATCGACGCCGTGACGGCCTCGGGGTCGGGTCTCGACCCTCACATCTCGGTGGCCAACGCCCGCCTCCAGGCGACTCGGGTGGCCGAGGCCCGGGGCCTCTCGCTCGCCGAGGTGCTCGACCTCGTCGACGACGCCACCGACGGCCGGGTGCTCGGGTTCCTGGGCGAGCCCGGGGTGGACGTCCTCGCCCTCAACCTGGCCCTCGACGGGGTGGGATGAGCAACGACGGCCCCCGGCGGGGCCGGCTGCGCATCTACCTCGGCGCGGCGCCGGGCGTGGGCAAGACCTACGCCATGTTGAACGAGGGCCGCCGGCGTCGCGATCGCGGCACCGACGTGGTGGTGGCGGTCGTCGAGACCCACGGGCGCCCGCACACCGAGGCCCAGCTGGGCGACCTCGAGGTGGTGCCCCGCCGGACCGTGGTGCACCAGGGGGTGACCTTCGAGGAGATGGACCTCGACGCCGTCCTCGCCCGCCGCCCGGCGGTGGCCCTCGTCGACGAGCTGGCCCACACCAACGTGCCCGGCAGTCGCCACGACAAGCGCTGGCGTGACGTCGACGCCCTGCTCGCGGCCGGCATCGACGTGATCTCCACGGTCAACATCCAGCACCTCGAGTCGGTCAACGACGTCGTGGCCCGCATCACCGGGGTCGAGCAGCGCGAGACCGTGCCCGACGACGTGGTCCGGGCGGCCGACCAGGTCGAGTTGGTCGACATGACGCCGGAGGCCCTCCGGCGTCGGATGGCCCACGGCAACGTGTACGCCGCCGAGAAGGTCGACGTGGCCCTGGGCAACTACTTCCGCGAGGGCAACCTCACGGCCCTCCGGGAACTGGCCCTGCTCTGGGTGGCGGACCGGGTCGACGACGCCCTCGAGGACTACCGGGAGCGCCACGGGATCGTCGAGCCGTGGGAGACCCGGGAGCGGGTGGTGGTCGCCCTGACCGGCGCACCTGGCAACGATCGGCTGGTCCGCCGGGCGGCCCGCATCGCCCAGCGGGCCCACGGCGAGCTGATCGGCGTGCACGTGGTGGCCGACAGCGGCCTTGCCGACGGACCCGGGGGCCGGGTCGACGCCGCCCGGGCGCTGCTGGCCGAGCTGGGGGGCGAGTACCGGGAGGTGACCGCCGGCGACGTCGGCGATGCCCTGCTCGACGTGGCCCGGGCCGAGAACGCCACCCAGATCGTGCTGGGCTCCAGCCGGCGGTCACGCTGGCAGCAGCTCCTGCACGGCTCGGTGATCGCCCGCGTCGCCGCCCGGGCCGACGGCATCGACGTCCACGTGATCTCCGAGCCCGAGCCGGTGCCGCCGGCGGGGCCTCCATCACGGCGGCCGGCCCTCCTCGCCCCCCTGTCGATGCGCCGCCGCCGGGCGGGGTGGCTGCTCGCGCTCCTCGGTCTCCCGGTGCTCACCCTCGTGCTCCACGGCCTCCGTTCGGAGGTCCGTCTCTCCTCGGTGCTCCTGGCCTACTTGTGCCTGGCCATCGCCGTTGCCCTGGTCGGCGGCGTGTTCCCCGCGTTGGTCGCAGTGGTGGGGGGCTTCCTCGCCGCCGACTACTTCTTCACGGCCCCCCGGTACACCCTGGCCATCGACTCGGCCGAGGTGCTGGTGGCGCTGGTGGTCTACGTGGGCGCCGCGGGGACGGTCGCGGTGCTGGTGGATCGGCTGGCCCGGCTCCGGATCGAGGCCGTGCGGGCCCGGTCGGAGGCCGAGGCGATGGCGGCCCTGGCCGGTTCGCTGGCCGATCCGGCCGTGGTCCCCGACGTGCTGGCGCGCGTGCGGACCATGTTCGGCCTGGCCGCGGCCGTGCTCTACCGCCGGGACGACGGTGCATGGGTGGTCGAGGCCGCGACCGGCGCGGTGGCGGCCGACGCCGTCCCCGAGCAGGCCGACCTGCGCCGCCCGGTGGGCACCGATCGCGTGCTGGCCCTCTGGGGACCGACCCTCCGGGCCGCCGACCAGCGGGTGTTGGCCGCCCTCGTCGACCAGCTGGCCGGGGTGATCGAGGCCCGCCGCCTCCAGGACGAGGCCGACCGGGCGGTCGAGTTGTCCGCCGTCAACGACTTCCGGGCGGCGCTGCTCCAGGCGGTCTCCCACGACCTGCGGACCCCCCTGGCGGCGATCACGGCGTCGGTGGACAGCCTGCAGGCGACCGACGTCGTGTGGTCGGAGGCGGAAGAGGCCGGGTTCCTGGCGGTCATCGCCGAGCAGAGCCGGCGCCTGGGCGCCTTGGTGGCCGACCTGCTCGACATGGCCCGGGTCCAGGCCGGGGCTCTGCGGCCCCAGGTGCGGCCCGTGGCCTTGACCGAGGTGATCCCGTCCGCCCTGGCCGGCCTCGGTGACGCCGCCGCGTCCGTGGTCGTCGAGGTCGACGACCCGGCGATCGCGGTCCGGGCCGATCCGGTGCTGCTCGAGCAGGTGGTGGCCAACCTGGTCGACAACGCCCTGAAGGCCCGGCCCGCCGACGGGCCCGTCCGGATCGACGTCGGGGTGGTGCCCGGCGGCGTCGACCTGGCGGTGGTCGACCGCGGGCCGGGGATCCCCGCCGGGGCCCGGTCGTCGGTGGTCGAGCCCTTCCAGCGGGTGGGGGACGCGCCCGGTGGGGTCGGGGTCGGCCTGGGCCTGGCCATCGCCCACGGGTTCCTGGAGGCGATGGGGGCCCGGCTCGAGCTGGACGACACCCCGGGCGGGGGCACCACGGCGGTCGTCCACCTGCCGGCGGTGACCGCCGGCGAGGGGGACGAGGAGGTCAGTGGCCCTCGGCAGTGAAGCGGGTCCGGGCGTCCTCGATGGCCTCGACGGCGGCCGCCCTGCTGTCCCAGCCCCGGACGTCGGCGTCCTTGTGGGGCTCCAAGTCCTTGTACACCTCGAAGAAGTGGTGGATCTCGGCCAGGAGGTAGTGGGGGACGTCGGGGAGGTCCTGGAGATGGTTCCAGCGCTCGTCGCCGGCGGGCACGCACAGCACCTTGGCGTCGGGGCCGGCCTCGTCCTTCATCCAGAACACGCCGATGGGACGGGCCCGGATGTGGCAGCCGGGGAAGGTGGGCTCGTCGAGGAGCACCAGCACGTCGAGGGGGTCGCCGTCGCCGGCGAGGGTGTCGGGGACGAATCCGTAGTCGGCCGGGTATTGCGTGGCCGTGAACAAGGTCCGGTCCAACCACACGTCGCCGGACTCGTGGTCGATCTCGTACTTGTTGCGGGACCCCTTGGGGATCTCGACCACCACCACGATCTCGGTGTCGTCGGCCACCGGCTCAGCCCTTCCAGTTGGTGGTGTCGACGCCGTAGCCGTCGAACATCTGGATCACCAGCTCCGGCAGCATCGTCTGCGGGGGCCAGTGGTAGTCGTGGCCCCGCTGGGTGGCCGTGTAGGTGACGAACTTCTTCACCTGGTCGAGGTTGCACAGCACCCCTCGCCGCGACACCTGCCGCTCGTAGCGCTCGGCGTGGTCGGGTCCCAGCACGAAGTTCATCGAGTCGCACATCGTGACCATGCTCACCACGTTCCAGTCGTGGGGGCTCATCGAGATGTGCATGTGGATGTCGTCGTGGCTGGTGGAGGTCACCTCGAAGTCGGTCGAGGTGATGGTGATCGGCTCCATGCAGCAGGCGCACCAGCTCTCGAGGCGCAACTCCTTGCCCTCGAAGCCCGGCATGTTGGACATGGCGATGCTCTCGGAGGCGCACCCGGCGTAGCTGTGGAACTGGTCGTCGACGAAGACCGCCACCTGGCTGGGGTAGCTGCTGAAGGGCGGGGCCTTCAGGAGGTTGGCGTTCTGGGTCTCGAGGTCGACGGTGAAGATGATCCCGAGGTCCATGGCCTTGTAGGCGTCGATGATCTGACGACGGTCCAGGCCGAGGGCCTGGCTCACATCGCGGAGGCTCGGCGGTCGGCGCTCCTCGGTCCAGAACCGGAAGACGAACTCGCGCACGCGCTTGGCGTCCTCACTGAACTCGAAGGTGGGCACGTTCTGGGCCACGGTCGCTCCTGTCGGGGTGGGGTCGGTGGATGGGGATCGGGGTCAGCGGGCCAGCAGGGCCAGGCGCACGGCCAGCGGGAACTGGGCGCAGACCGACGGTAGGTCCTGGGGGCCATCCATGCGGACCACCTCGGTGCCCAGGGCCCCCACGAGGCGGGACAGCGAGGCGGCCGCGCTCTCGAGGTCGCGGGCGGCGTCGAGGAGGAGCAGGGCGTCGCGCTGGTCGAGGTCGGTGACCAGCCCGCCCAGCAGGTCGGCGGCGTCGACGCCCTCGGCCGGCCGGCCGGCGCGGCGCAGGGCCACGGCGCCGTGGCGGGCGGTGACCGAGGCCGGCCCCGATCCGGTGACGAACAGGCCCCGGGCGGGCAGGGGCAGCACCGGCAGCTGCGGGTCCACGGCCAGGGCGGCGACATGACCGGGGATGCGGTCGAGGTCGGCCTGGGTGGCCCCGATGGCGCCGGCGTGGAGGGCGATGCGGGCCAGCTTCAGGGCCACGGCGAGATGACGGGTGGTGCTGTCGTCGGCCTCGGTGGTCCGGTCGTCGAACTCGACGACGAGGGCTCCCGCCCCGGCGGCGACCCGGCGGGCCACGTCGAGGAAGTCGGGGTCGCCGCCGACGAGTACCACCGTGTCGGTCGGCCCGAGCAGGCCCGCCAGTCGACCGTGGCCGTCGGCGGGGATGGCGCGGCACGACCGGCCCGAGCCGACGAAGAGGTGGGTCACCAGCTCGCTGGCGTCGTGGTGGCTGCCGGTGCCCAGCAGCCACAGGCGGGCGGGCAGGCCGATCGAGGGGACGGGCTCCTCGAGGGCGTCGGCCAGCCGGGCCGCGAGGTCGAGGGGGTCGACGCTCACCGCTGGCGCAGGCGGCGCGCCAGCTCGGCCCCGTCCTCGTCGGTCATCGGTCGGTAGCCCTCGTCCCGCGTGGGTCGCCACCACACCTCGTTGTCGACCTCCCAGCGCTCCTCCCGCAAGCGGCGCTTCAGCACCTTGTTGGTGGGGGTGGTGGGGAGGGCCTCGGTCAGGCGGACATAGCGCGGCGCCCACTTGGTGCCCAGGTCCGGCTGCTGGGCCAGGAACGCATCGAGTCCGGTCATGTCGAAGCCGCCGGCCCGGGGGACGATCGCCGCCATGACCTGGTCGCCCACGACCTCGTCGGGGACGGCGTAGACGGCGACCTCGCCGACGTCGGGATGGCGGGCCAGGAGGCGCTCGATGGGGGCGGCGGCCACGTTCTCGCCGTCGACCCGCACCCATTCGAACCCTCGGCCCGCGAAGTACACGAACCCGGCCTCGTCGACGTAGGCCAGGTCACCGGTCCAGTAGACGCCGTCACGCACCCGTTCCCGGTTGGCCTCCTCGTTGGCGTAGTAGCCCTCGAAGGAGGCCGCGCCCTCGGTGTTGACCAACTCGCCGATGGCCTCGTCGCCGTTCAGCAGCACCCCGTCGGCGTCGAAGCGGGCGGGCGGGCAGCGCTCGCCGGTCTCGGGGTCCCGTACTTCGATCCCCGGTCCGGCCCGACCCAGGGCCCCGGCGGGCTGGCCCGGTTCACGCGTGATGGAGGCGCCACCCTCGGTCGAGCCGTAGCTGTCGGCCACGGGGACGCCGAAGCGCTCGCCGAAGCGGACCACGTCGGCCTCCGCCGCCTCGTTGCCGAAGACGGCCCGCAGTGGGTTGTCGGCGTCGTCGGGCCGCTCGGGGGTGGCCAGGACGTAGGCCAAGGGCTTGCCGACGTAGTTGAAGTAGGTGACGCCGAAGTCGCGGACGTCGGGCAGGAACCCCGACGCCGAGAAGCGGCGGCGCAGGGCCATGGTCATCCCCGCCACCACGGCGGGCGCCCAGCCGGCGAAGAGGGCGTTGGAGTGGAACATGGGCATGGCCAGGTAGGCGCAGTCGGCGGTCCCGAGCGAGAAGCCGAACGTGAGGCCCTCGCCGGCGCGGGCCAGGCGCCCCTGGGAGGTGATCACCGCCTTGGGGTGGCCGGTGGTGCCCGAGGTGAAGAGCAGCAGGAACTGGGTGGCGTCCTCGACGGCGGTGCCCACCGAGGGCGCGCCCCGGTGCTCGGCCACCACCATCGCGTAGGCGTCCTCCTCGACGTCGAGGATGCGGTCGTCGCCCAGTCCCAGGTCGAGGCCGTCGAGCAGCGGGCGGTGGGTCGGCTCGGTGACCACGAGTTGGCAGTCGGTGTGGCGGATGTCGCGGGCCAGCTCCTCACCCCGGCGGGTGGGGTTGATGCCGACCAGGGTCGCCCCGGCCAGCGCCGCCCCGCCCAGCCACATCGGGAACTCGGGCACGTTGTCGAGCAGGACGCCCACGTGGAACGGCCCGTCGACCCGCAGGGCCTCCAGCAGGGCGGCCCGGGCCCGGCACTCGACGACGTAGTCGGCCCAGCTCCAGGTCCGGATCGGGGCGTCGTCGCCGTCCCGGAACCTGATGGCGTCGTGGGTGTCGTCGGCGCGGGCGGCGAGCAGGTCCGCGAAGTTGCTCATCTCCTACCTTCCTCCGCCCGGCCCTTCCGGCGCCCATCATCGCCCATGAGCCTCCCGTCGGGGCGAACCGGCGCCCTTGCCCCACCCCGGCGGTCGCTGACTACGGTCGAGGCGGTGTCTGCAAAGGTGAGGTCGGCCGCCCTCGCCGGGGTGCTCGCCGCCGCCACCCTTGTCACGGCGGCGCCCAGCGACGCCGCCGGCGGCCTCGACGCCCGGGGGAGCGTCAACCAGGTGATCGTCCGGGACGTCACGCCCGGCGCCACCCTCGAGCTGCGCCAGGACGGCGGGCCGCCGATCGCCACCGCGACCGCCGACGTGAACGGCACCCACATCTTCGGGATCGAGCCGGGGACGGCCGACGACGTGCCCCGGGGGTCGGGCTACACGGTGACCGAGGTGGGCGGGGACACCGTGCCCGTCGCCGCCCCAGCCTGGCCCGGCGGTGCCCCGGCGGAGGTCCTCGGCCCCGCCGACCACCCGCCGCAGGCGTTCTACGACGCCCAGGTGCTACCGGTCCCCGCCAACGCCACCGACCTCGTCTCGACCGACGACGACGGCTACGGCTACCTCACCACGCGGGACGGCACGACGCTCTCGGTCAACGTCCTGGCGCCCTTCAACCTTCTGGGGTCGGGCGGCCCGTACCCGACGATCGTCATCTACTCCGGGTACACGCCGTCGGCCCCGAACATCCAGGGGGACCCCGACGACGCCCTGGGGACGCTGCTGCGGGTGGCGGGCTACGCCGTGGTGTCGGTCAACCTCCGGGGCACCGGCTGCTCGGGCGGGGCCTACAGCTACTGGGAGCCCCTCCAGGGCCTCGACGGCTACGACGTGATCGAGACGGTGGCCGCCCAGCCCTGGGTGGCCACCGCCGCACCCAACCCCCGCTTCGACGTCGACGGGGGCCCCAAGGTGGGCATGGCCGGCATCAGCTACGGCGGCATCAGCCAGCTCTTCGTGGCCCGGACGAACCCGCCCAGCCTGGCCGGGATCACCCCACTGTCGGTCATCGCCGACACCTACCGGTCGACCCTGTACCCGGGCGGGATCCTGAACGACGGCTTCGCCCAGGGCTGGGCCCGACAGCGGGAGGACGACGCCCGGCCGGCGGGCCAGGCCTGGGCGGCCGCCCGCATCGCCGGCGGCGACGAGGCGTGCGAGCAGAACCAGGAGTTGAAGCTCAACGCCCCGGGCCTGGTCGAGCGCTTCGAGCCCGACCTGCTCTACCAGCCCGACCCCGGCGACTCGCTCGCCCCCCGTACGTTCGTGGACGAGATCGAGGTCCCCACCTTCATCGTCGGGTCGTTCCAGGACGAGCAGACGGGTGGCCACTGGGCGACGATGCTCGACGACTTCGACACCCCCGCCGAGGTGGCGGCCGGGACCGACGACCTGCAGCGGGCGGTCCTCTTCAACGGGACCCACGCCGACGCGCTGGGTCCCGACGGGCTCCGCGACCTCCTCGAGTTCCTCGACCTCTACGTGAACCGGGTGGCCCCCCAGACCAAGGTCGTGCTGCGGGCCGAGGCGCCGGCGTCGTTGGCGTCGGTGTTCGGGGCCCCCTACGCGCTGGCGCCCAACCGGGCGGCGGCGGTGCCCGACCAGCGGGCCTACGAGGCCGAGGACGACGTGGTGGTGCGCTGGGAGCGGGGCGCCCGCGACGCCGTCGCCTGTCGCGTCGACACCAACACGACGCTGTTCCAGCTGACCGAGACGCCGTGCGTGCCCGACGGCGAGGGCGACGGGGCCCCCTTCGGGCGGTACGAGACCACCCACGCCACCTGGCCGCCGTCGAACGCGACGGCGCAGCGCTGGTACCTCGCTCCCGACGGCGCCCTGACGGCGGCGGCCCCGACGGTGCCCGACGACGCCGCCCGGGGCTGGTCGTCGTTCCGCTACGAGACCGACCCGGGGCGCACCCACACCGGTACCGACCCGACGGCGGGCGGCGGGATCTGGGACAAGGACGCGACCTATGTCTGGGAGCCGGCGCCCGACAGCGACGAGCTGCGGTTCGTCGGCCCGCCCCTGGCGACGACCCGTCACTACGCGGGGACCGGCAGCGCCACCCTGTTCCTCCGCTCGACGGCGCCCGACGTGGACCTGGAGGTGCTGCTCACGGAGGTCCGCCCCGACGGCCAGGAGATCCTCGTCCAGAGCGGCTGGCTGCGGGCCTCCCACCGGGCCGAGGCCCCCGGCTCCACGGCGCTGGCCCCCGAGCACACCCACCTGGCCGCCACCCCGCTGCCCAGCGGGGCGTTCACCCGGGTCCGGGTCGAGTTGTTCCCCTTCGCCCACACCGTGCGGGCCGGGTCCCGGCTCGCCCTCACCGTGTCGGCCCCCGGTGGCAACCGGCCGATCTGGACCTTCGGGTCGCCCGAGGACGACGACGCCACCGTGAACGACATCGGTCACTCGTTGTCGCGTCGCTCCCTGCTGGCGCTGCCCGACGTCACCACCGGCTTCACGTCGACCCCGGCGGTGCCCACCTCGCTGCCCGTCTGCGGCGACCTCCGCTCCCAGCCCTGCCGCCCGACCCCCGAGAGCCGTCGGGCCACGGCGGTGACCGCCACCTTCGACCGCGGCACCGGCACCGACCGGGTGCGCGGCGTCACGCTGGACTGGGCGTCGCCCGAGGCCGCCGGGGTGACCGCGTACTCGGTGGGCGAGTTGCCCACCGGCACCGTGACCGCCGACGACGCCACCCCGGGGCTGACCCTCTCGGTACCGGCCGGGTCCGTCCCGCCACCGGGCGATCCGGTCTACACCGTCACGGCCACGTTCCCGGGCGGTGACGGCCCGTCGTCGAACGCCTCACTCGGTGTCGTCGGCCCGAGCGGGTTCCGCGGGGTCCCGGCCGCCGCCGGCTACCGCGACGAGTTGGATTGGGCCTCGACGTGGGGGGCGGTCACCGGGACCGGCCCCTTCCGGGGGTCGAGCGCCACCACCCGGGCCAGCGAGGTCCGCTGGCTGTGGAACCTGCACGGTCGGCCCACGGGCTTCCCGGCCCACGGGTTCACCGACGCCCCGGCGGGTGGACCGCTCGGTCTCGCCCTGCGCTGGGCCCGGGCCGAGGGGATCGTGAACGTCCTGACCGGCAACCGCTTCGCCGGCGGGGCCGTGCTCACCCGGGCGACCGGCGTCCGCTGGCTCTGGCAGGCGGCGGGGGCCCCGACCGGCGCCCCCGACCACGGGTTCACCGACGTGGGCGCCACCGCCCCCTACGCCACGGCGCTGGACTGGGCCGTGGCCGAGGGCGTGGTCGCCCCGGCCGCCCGCTTCCGCCCCGCCACCGCCCTCACCCGGGGCACCGCCGTGGTCTGGCTCGAACGCCTCGCCGCCGCCGTCTGAGCGCCGTGGTCAGCTCGGGCGCAGGCCCGGGGGCCACTTGTGCCAGACGGGCTCCTCGCGGCGGGCACTGATGCGCCAGCCCTCGGGCGTGCGCACGATGGTGTCGTGGTAGCGGCCGCCCTCCTCGAGGACCTGGTCGCCGCCCTGCAGGCGACAGGGGTTGTAGAGGTAGCTCACCGCCGTGGCGGTGTCGCCGTCGAGGGTCACCGACCGGTTCATCACGTAGTGCAGGTGGAAGTCGAAGAACCCCATCACCTCGGCCAGCCACGCCTTAAAGGCGGCCCGGTCCCCCCGGAACCCGCCGACCACCTCGTAGTCGCAGTCGGCGTCCTCGGTGAACACCGTGTCGAGCAGGTCGTACTGCTGGGTGTCGATGGCGGTGGCGTACCGCGTCAGCAGGTCGTCGATCTCGATCCGGTCTCGCACCCAGTCGCTCATGGGCCGAGACTAGGTTCCCGGCGATGGCCAAGGATCCCGACTGCGACCTCTGCGAGGCGGCGAAGCTCACCCACTGGTTCCACGAGGACGACCTCTGCTGGATCGCCGAGTGCGAGCTGTGCGCCACGCCGATGGTCGTGTGGAAGGACCACGGCGTCGACCCGCCCGCCGACGTGAAGGGCCATCTCCACAACGAGCTCGGTCGGGTGGCGGCGGCCACCATCGGTGAGTTCTACGTCGACGACAACATGCGCAACATCCCGGACCACTACCACGCCCACGCCCGGCCCCGGGGTGGCTTCTTCGGCCACCACCTGCGCCACACCTGGACGGAGGGTGGCGGGAGCTAACCGGTGGCGGCGACGTCGCGACGGCGGAAGAGGGCCACGGCCAGGGCGGTGAGGGCCACCAGGTAGCCGAGGGCGGTGACCGTGGCCCGGCCGGGGGTCAGGACCCCGCCGTCGAGCAGGGAGGCGGAGGTGCCCAGGTAGAGGCGGGGGGCGTTGGCGGTCACCAGCCACGCCTCGGTCCAGGGCTTCCACGCCCGCAGCACCGGTTCGAGGATGGCCACGACGACGAAGCCCGTCGCCACCGCCACCGTCG
>CAYTJS010000024.1:0-4773 GCA_964438115.1 uncultured Iamiaceae bacterium | reverse complement strand
AGGGTGGTCGTGATGGTGCCGGCCCGCCACTCGGCCCCGACCAGCGACGCCCCGATGACGGCCGCCGCCATCACGAGGGGGACCACGGCGAAGGCCAGGACGGGGTCGGCGGCGCTCTCGGGCCAGAGCTCCACCAGGTCGAGCACGCCCGGGGTCGGGTCGGGGTCGCCGTTGAGCAGCACGTCACCGGCGAAGGTGGCCGTCGGCCCGTCGCTGTCGGCCCGGAAGCTGAGCAGGCCGGCGACCACGAAGCTGCCGGCGAAGATCAGCGCCAGCACCCAGACCAGGCGTCGGGCCAGGCCCCGGCGGATCTCGGTGAGCAGGGTCCGACCGAAGGGGGTCACGGCGCGGGCTCCTGGTCGTCGGCCACCGGGGCGCCCACCCCGCCCTCGCCCTCGGTCAGGGCGAGGAAGGCGTCCTCCAGCGTCACCTCGTCGGGCCGCAACTCGGTCAACCAGTGCCCGGCGGCGGCGAGCAGGTGGTTGAGCCGGGCGGCGTGGGCGGGGTCGACCCCGGCCCACACGGCGTCACCCCGGAGTTCGGCGGCGATGCCCCGTTCGGCCAACACCCCGAGGGCGCCGTCGAGGTCGTCGGTGCGCAGGAGCATCCCGCCCCGCCCGACCGAGGCCAGCACCTCGTCGACGGGGCCGTCGGCCACGCAGCGGCCCCGGGCCAGGATGCTGACCCGGTCACAGACCTGTTGGACCTCGCCCAGCTGGTGGCTGGACACGAACACGGTGCGACCCTCGGCGGCCAGCGAGCGCAGCAGGTCGCGGATCTCGCGGATGCCCGCCGGGTCGAGGCCGTTGGCGGGCTCGTCGAGCACGAGCAGCTCGGGGTCCTTGAGCAGGGTGGCCGCCAGCCCGAGGCGCTGGCGCATCCCCAGCGAGTAGGTGCGGACCAGGTCGTCGGCCCGCTCGGTCAGCCCGACCCGCTCGAGCACCGGGTCGAGGTCGACCCCGGCGAAGCCGCCCAGGTCGGCCAGCAGCCGCAGGTTGCGGCGCCCGCTGAAGGTCGGGAAGAGCTGGGGCGTCTCCACGATGGCGCCGATGCGGCCGATGACCTCGTGCAGGCGCCGGGGCTCGGCGCCCAGCACCCGGCTCCGCCCACCCGTGGCCCGCACCAGGCCCAGCAGGCAGCGGATGGAGGTGGTCTTGCCCGACCCATTGGGGCCGAGGAACCCGTGGACGCCGCCGGCGGGCACCACCAGGTCGAGGCCGTCGACGGCGGCGATGACCTACCGCTCCAGGCGCCGGTGGCGCACGTAGACCTTGCGCAACCCCTCGATCTCGATGACGGGGGTGCTCACCGCCCCCGTCCTACCACCAGGGCTCGTGCAGCGCCCGCTCCTTGGCCACCCGCTGGGCGGCGAAGGTGTCGCCGTTGTGCTCGCCGGCCTCGGGGTCGGTGGCCAGCCAGGCCACCACGCTGGCCGGCACCGAGGGCGGGGCGACCGGGAACTTCCGCTCCAGGCCGAGGGCCCGCTGGTTGATCTCCATCTTCTCGGTGAGGACCATGCCGGGCTCGACGTTGAAGGCCCGGATGCCCCGGTCGCCGAACTCGACGGCCAGGTGGCCGGCGACGCGGTGGAAGGCGGCCTTGGAGGCGGCGTAGGCCAGGCCCCACCCGCCCTCGCCGGCGGGGGCCGGGGGGTCGGACATCCCGGCGGCGGAGGTGATGTCGATGATCGTGCCCCCGCCCCGGACGAGGAGGTGGGGGAGCACGGCGTTGATCAGGGTCAGCTGGGCGAGGAAGTTCCCCTCCAGCTTGCGGCGGTAGTCGTCCATGGTCGTGTCGGCCACCCGCGACATCGACCCCGGCCCGGTGTCGACGGCGTTGTTGACGAGCACGTCGATGTGGCCCCACGCGCCGATCACGGTGGCCACGGCGTCGACGAGCGAGGTCTCGTCGTGCAGGTCCATGCGCACGGGCAGGGCCCGCCCGCCGGCTGCCTCGACCTCGGCGGCGGTGGACTCGAGGCTGCCGGGCAGGGGCTCGGCGTCGGGCCGGGCGTCGTCGCGGCCCTCACCCTCGCGGACGGTCCGGGCCCCGAGGGCGACGTCGAAGCCGGCGGCGGCCAGGGCGATGGCGCTGGCCCGGCCGATCCCCCGGGACGCCCCGGTCACCAGGGCGACCGGTCGCTCGGTCACGGGGTCGACCTCAGCGCGGGGCCCGGGGCAGGCCCAGGCCCAGCATGGCGATGATGTCGCGCTGGATCTCGTTGGTCCCGCCGCCGAAGGTGAGCACCAGGATCCCCTGGTAGGTGCGCTCGATGCGGCCCCGCAGCAGGGCCTCGGGCGAGCCCGAGCGCAGGAACGAGATCGGCCCGAGGATCTCCATCAGGATCCCCAGGCACTCGATGTAGCGGTGCGTGCCGAACACCTTGGTGGCCGAGGCGTCGGCCGGGCTGAGGTGGTCGACGGTGAGGCCCCAGGCCACCTTCCAGTTGAGGAGCTGGAGGACCTCGGCGTTGGCGTGGACCCGGGCCAGCCCCAGACGCACCCACTCCTGGTCGATCACCTTCCGGCCGTCGGCGAGGGTGGTCGACCGGGCCCAGTCACCCACCTCCTCGAGGTAGCGCCAGATCATCCCGGCGTTGCAGATGGCCACCCGCTCGTGGTTGAGCTGGGTGGTGATGAGCGACCAGCCCTGGTTCTCCTCGCCGACCAGGTTGGTGGCGGGGATGCGCACGTCCTCGTAGAAGGTGGCCGTGGTGTCGGCGTCGCCCATGATGTTCAGGGGCACGGCGCTGAAGCCCGGGGTGTCGGTGGGCACGAGGAAGATCGAGATGCCCTTGTGCTTGGGGGCGTCGGGGTCGGTGCGGGCGGCCAACCAGACGTAGTCGGCGTGCTTGGCCAGTGACGTGTAGATCTTCTGACCGTTGATCACGTACTCGTCGCCGTCGCGCACGGCGCGGGTGCGCAGCGAGGCCAGGTCGGTGCCGCTGCCCGGCTCGGTGTAGCCGACGGCGAAGTTCAGCTCCCCGGCCAGGATGCGGGGCAGGAACCGCTCGCGCTGCTCGTCGGTGCCGTAGCGCATGAGGGTGGGGCCCACGGTGTTGATGGTGAGCATCGGCACCGGCGCCTCGGCCCGCTGGGCCTCGTCGAAGAAGATGAGCTGCTCGATGGGGGAGCGGTCCTGGCCGCCGTACTCCTCGGGCCAGCCGATTCCCAGCCAGCCGTCGGCGGCGATCTGCTCGACCACCTTCTTCCACTCCGGGCCGCCCATCTCTCCGGCCCGCAGGTCGGCCTGCACCTCGGGGGTGAGCAGGTCGGCGAAGTACTGGCGTAGCTCCCGGCGGAGGTCCTGCTGCTCGTCGGTCAACGCGAAGTCCACGCCCCACTATCGCACTGGGACAGGATGGGTCCGTGCGTGCACGGCGACGGCTCACCCGCGGGATGACGACACCGGTGGTGGCGGCGCTGGCGGCGGCCCTGCTCCTGGGGGCCACCGCCTGCGGCGATGACGGCGGCGGCGGGGACGACGGCGACGGTGCCACGACCTCGGTGGCGCCGACCACGACGACGACCCCGCCCCCGGACCCCGACGACCTGGTCACCGCCATCTGCGCCGCCCGCCGGTCGCGCCCGGTGCCCCGGCTCGCCGATCCCGAGCTGGTCGAGTTGTCCGGCCTGGTGGCCCTGCCCGGCGGCCTGTGGGCCCACAACGACTCCGGTGACGAGGCCCGCCTCTTCCGGCTGGACGGTCGGGGCCGGACCACGGCGGTCGTCCGGCTGCCCGGGGTGACCGCCACCGACTGGGAGGACCTGGCCGGTAGCGGGGCCGACGACGAGCTGTTCGCCGGCGACATCGGTGACAACGACGGCGTGCGTCCCGAGGTCACGGTCCTGCGGGTCACCCTGCCCGACCCGGCCGTCACCGGCACCGTCGACCTTCCGGCCGATGCCGTCCAGGCCATCACCCTGCGCTACCCGGACGGGCCCCGCGACGCCGAGGCCCTCCTCGTCGACCCCGTCACCCGCGACCTCGTGGTCGTGCACAAGCGCTTCGGCGGCCCGTCGATCGTCTACACCGCCGCCGAGGAGGACTGGGCCGACGGCGAGGCCGATCTGGTCGAGGTGGGGCTGTTCGACCCCGGCGCCTCGCCCTTCGACGCCGTGACCGCGGCCGACACCGCCTTCGACGGCCGGGCCGTGCTCATCCGCACCTACGCCGGGCTCTTCGCCGTGCCCCGCCAGGACGATCAGGGCCTGGCCGAGGCCATCGTGGCCAACCCGCCTTGTGACGCCCCCACCACCATCGAGGTCCAGGGCGAGGCCGTGGCGGCCACGCCCGAGGGCTACGTCACGATCAGCGAGGGGCGGCGCCCGCAGGTCAACCGCTACGTGGTGACCGTCCCCGGTGGCGGGGAATAGCGTCGATCCCGATGCCGGACATCGACACCTTCGAGTTCGCCTTCGCCCCCCGCTTCGCCTCGCTGCTGCGGGTGATCGGGGTGACGCCGGACACGACCCTCGTCACCGTGACCGACGACGCGTTCCGGGTGCGCTTCGGCGGCTGGACCCTCGAGACGCCCCTGGCCAACTGCGAGGGCGTCTGCGTCACCCGGGACTACCGCTGGTACCGGGCCATCGGCGCCCGCGGCTCGCTCGAGGACAAGGGCGTCACCTTCGGCACGAGCACCGAGCAGGGGGTGTGCGTCCGCTTCGTCGAGCCGGTCCCCGCGCTGGTGCCCGGCAACCTGCTGAAGCACCCGGGCTGCACGGTCACCGTGGCCGACGTCGACGGCCTGGTGGCGGCGCTGGAGCGCCG